>CAZITM010000006.1:0-40646 GCA_964542205.1 uncultured Candidatus Nitrosotenuis sp. | reverse complement strand
GCATGGACTGGAACACCAGAAGGCTATGAGCAACAAGCTATCAACATAATTGGAGCGTGCATGTCTGTCGCTTATGCATTCGGCATAACTGCAGTCATTCTAAAAATAATGGACGCAGTTTGGCCAGGCGGAATCAGAGTTACTCCAAAGGAAGAAGAAGTTGGACTGGATCTCGCACAACACGGCGAAAGAGCATACGTAAACGAGTAACTCCCATATTTTTTGGTACTTTCAAACAGATTTTGAAAATTTGTATGCGTTAATCATATCATTTGAACGATTGTTCATCTTTTCCCAAACAAGTCTTATAATTTTTGAATGCGTTTTGATCCCATTGCAAAGTCTGAATCTCAGAAAAGACCGGGGAATTAGCACCAATCTTATGCTCTTTTTAGCAATAATCCTAATTGCATTGTTTGCTTCTACCGCCAATTTTCAACCTGTCAAATATATTGCAGTGTTCGTCACTGGAGTTTTTTCATTTAAGCTGATATTGTCCATAAAAAAAGAAGGATTTGCTGCAACACTGTGCGTTCTTTTGGGATGTACTACCATTCTTGGAGCAATACTAATGTCAAATGACACATACCTCGCAGAAAAACCCTCCCTTGGCAAGATTCAATTGCTGTATGGGCAGATCTCAGACTCGCATCGCTTGCAGATATCTGGCGATTTTCTGCATCTGTATTCACTTTTTACTGGAGGATCTTGCATCTCACTTGGTTTGATTTTTGCATACAGGCCATCGCTGGTTCAGGTAAAGAATTTCATTCCGTACGAGTATCCGTATCCAATTTGGAACAACAAAAACTACCCCGTCACAAGGTTCAGCAAAAATCTCGTTTCTACAAAAGAACTCCTGACAGACAAAGAGCGAATGCTCTTGTGCAGGTTTAGATATCTGCTGGTTTCAATTGATGGAAATCTGTATCTCGTTTCACCAAATGATATGATTCCGGCCGACTCTATAATCATGCGTACAAAATCAGGCAGCACATTATGCGGCATCTCTCGCTTTAGATAATGTGATTTTTGTATATTCGGCGCTAGTCGGAGTATCTGATGATGCACTTTTGAGATAGAAAATTAAGTCGGCCGTAGCACAAAAGTCATTGACAATAAAATCTCGTAATGGGTTTATATTTTTCCAATATGTTAGGATGTTACTTGTGGTAAAAGTAACCGATGAAATAGTCCAGCTGATCATCAGGGAAGGAAACGTTGTACTGGTTGGAAGCGTGGATATATTGGGAATTCCAAACATCTCCCCACGATATGTCATGGCAATACTAGATGATGAGAAAATCGTATTTGCAGATGCATTCATGAACAAAACTTATGCCAATGTGAAAAGGTGGTCCCGTGTCACCGTCGCAATAGTAGACAAAGCAAACCGCGCCGGCTTTCAGCTTAAAGGAGACGCTGAGGAAATAACTGACAAGGAAATCATAACACAAGCAAAACAAAAATTAAGGGATCTTGGATTTGAAACGGGTCCTGTGATGGTTTGGGCTTTGAACATAAAGGAGATCTATTCCATAAAACCAAGCGAAAAATCAAAGAATCCCATTATCTCAGCGTATGGCTAGGAAACAATGTGTCAAAACTTCTCGTAAATGCCCTGATCTGAATTTCAAAAGTGATAATCGTACCGAGTTTTTTATTCAACGACTGCACTATATTGCCAGGGTAATAACACTCAAGAAAAAACACAGCCTCCAAGGAATGTGTTTTTAGGACAACGGGTAACCAAAGGATTACTACGATCCGAATCTTGCGGTGTTTTTGCCCTTTTTTAGTTAAAATCTTGGTTGATAATCGTCTGTTGGTATTTTAAATTACAAATCTGATTTTTTAATCATGAAAAGAATCGAGGCAATCATACAAGAAGACAAGCTGAGTAGCGTCATCAATGCGTTGAAGATCAGCGAGGTTGGAGGCGTCACAATAACTCTGTCCCGTGGCATCGGTGCGGGAGAAAGGCCCCTGCTACGGGGAGGGAGGGGAACTTCCAAGTTCGAGGCTGCCTACAATAAAATTGCTACCGTGATGACGGTAGTCGACGATGCCAAATTAGACCTAGTCGTAAGTACCATAATCAATGCCGCAACCACTGGCAAGGCAGGAGACGGCAAGATCTTTATCACAAATGTAGAAGAAGCCTTTGATATTGCGACAAAACAAAGTGGAAAGTTCGTAATCTAGTTTTTCGTAAATATGAATAGGCTTAATCTAACGGCCTTACGATTTTTCTAATTGCGGCGGTTCTGTTTCTAATTGTGACTTCGGTGATGTTTGCAGCACGTGCTACCTCGCGTTGCGTACATTGCTCTCGGCCTTCAATGGCCGCAAGATAAATTGCAGTTGCGGCAACTGCCATCGGACTTTTTCCAGAAGCATTACCGCTCTTTTCATATTCCTTGAGAATGGAAACCGCATTGCGTTTTGTTATCTCGGAAATCCCTAATTTGTTAGCTATTCTTGAAATGCACTTGACAGGATCCACAGTCGGCATTCTAAGATCCAGCCCCTCTACGATCTGGCGGTAGCACTTGTTGATCTGCTTTAATTTCATCGTGCTAACTCTGCCTATGTCTTTTATGGTTCTCGGAGTCTCAGAATCCCTGCATGCGGCATACAGTGCAGCGCAAATAAATGCCGAAATGGGCCTTCCTCTTGTAAGTTTTTTTTCGTGCGCTTTTCTGTAAATGTACGCAGTTTTTTCTACGATTGCATCTGAAATGCCAAGCTTCTCCTTTAATGCCAATAATTCACTAAATGCCTGACGTAGGTTTCTGTCGCCAGCGGTTTGTGCTTGGCTTCTACTGTCCCACATTCGCAGCCTTTCTATGGTGTTTCTCATGCCTGCTGAAAGTGGCTTGCCTGTAACATCCTTGTTTGTGCGACTGATTATTGTAGCCAAACCCATGTCATGTTTGCTAAGGTATGTGCCATCTCCAGTCCTGCTCCTGTCTGGTTGGTTTTCAAAAG
Source organism: uncultured Candidatus Nitrosotenuis sp. (assembly GCA_964542205.1). Lineage (GTDB taxonomy): Archaea > Thermoproteota > Nitrososphaeria > Nitrososphaerales > Nitrosopumilaceae > Nitrosotenuis. The sequence continues at coordinate 37,655 of CAZITM010000006.1, read as the reverse complement.
ATCTCCACTCTGCACCATACTCTTCCATTTTGTCCTGTATGACATGACCACACCTTCCGCAGAGGATCTCGCCGTTTTCCTCGTCGTTTACTAGGACATGTTCTTGGCACTCGGTGACTTTGTATTTTCGTTTACTGATCATTAATTATGTATAATTATACATTATCTTGTATATTTATACATTGTGGATAATTATGTATAATTATATACAGGCCCATACTATGCTAGATATGGCAACGTCCTTTGTCACAAAGCTTGCAAAATCAGGAAGCGACACAAACGGGAACCAAAGGCGAATAATCATAGTCCCAACAGATAAGGTAAAGGAAGTAATAAAAAACTACGAAGGAAAGCAGATCAAAATCACAATAGAAGACATCTAGTCTCGGTGTCCATGTTTTCCGAGCCTGCAGCTTGAGCAGACGTATTTACCGTCCCTATCTGCTGTAATGACTTTTTCATCACATCTGCACTGAGAACACTGGCATCGTACTGTCAACTATTTAATATGCACACCCGATTCTCAAAACTGTTTTGCTGCCAATTATATTAAAAGCAACGAATGGTTCCCTAGTATACATGACAAACAAAAAATGGTGCGATTGCGGCGCGTGTGGACATGAAACCCAGTCTGAGTGCTACCTAAAAGAATGCAAATGCTGCCTGCCTGACCATCAGGGTCCATTTGGGAAAAACCGATAGCACAAAATCATCGCCAAGCAGTTTTGGCGTCCCTAGGCTCAAAATGCAAGTTGCATAGTACGATTTGTGAGTGTTCCTTTAATTTCAGAAAGACGTAATCATGTATGGCGGGCGGGAGGATCTCTTGTCGGGCACAGCCTGACATCATGTGAACCTGCTTGCCTAACATATTTTTGAGTTTTGTAATATGAGGCTGAAACCCTCGATAATTTTATAGATTTCGGCCATTAAATACGACTGGCGTAAAATATCGTTGTTTTACTCCAACCTCGTCACTGGCACGGCACTCGTGTTGATCAGAAATCTTGGTCTACCAGCCCAGTTGCTATTGGCATTGTGAACTTGTGCCAGTGACCGATTATCATCAATGATCATGGTCTCAAATTAGATAAACCGTATATTTAAGCTCAAAAATCCTAGCCTGAAACGAACGACCCAAAAATCATATTCTGAATAAGAATAAAAAAAGAGAGAGATTTGATTTAGTTTCGTGGTTTCCAGCCACTAATCCAAGAGTTGACAATGTTTTGGTTTAGATCTGCAAATGCACTGGTGTTTTGGTTGATTGTCTTTATGTTTTGGACTGTTGCATCTAGGACCGTCTGGACAACTTTGCTGTTTGTATCGAAGGTCTTTATGAATGCCTCAGTAGCGTCCTGAACTGCAGTGATTGTGGTCTCTGGCAGTGCAGTGTTGATTCCAACCTTGTTTGCAATGCTTTGCTGGATTGCGGTTGTCGTGTGGATAAAGCTGCTCCATGTTGAGATGAACTCTTGGGTTAGGTTCGTGTATGATTGTAGGGATTGGGTGGATGCTCTCTCAAATGCGCTCTTTACTTTATCGAAGCTCTTGGTGTAGACTGAAAATACGTCTTTTTGGTTTTCTGTATTTGACATTTTGTTTTGCACCTTTTGTTTTGGAGGAAGGTCTACCTGACTCTTCTTTGAATCTTGGTATTTCTTTCCATCCATTGGTTATTACAACCATTGGTTGGTATATATAGTTTTGGTAATAATTGGTAATAATTGGATCTATAGACCAACCCATTTCAGCATCTGTGCCCAGCTTGTCTGTGAAATCATTCCCAAGTCTTAAGTACAAAAATGAGTTCTTTTTGTTAAATTGAAAAATCTTGGACTGGCCATGCCCTTTTTGTTGCTTTCAGGTGTGCTGCCGGCGTTTGGAGCATATGTGGAACCGACCTACCAGGAACAAAACCTCTACGACGAGCTGCGAGCCGAGTTTGAAAAACTGACCATACCGAAAAAAGATGTAGGGGACACACTACGGTCATTTTCAGAACCGCTTGTCATCTCCTTCCCATGCGATGCCGGCTCACTTTACAGCTTTGTTAACGCCACTATCCAAACAAAGCTTGCCAGATTCGACAACAGCCTCTCACATACGGGCGGCGCAATCACTGGCGGAATATATGTCTGGAAGTGCAACATAACGGTTTCGGGAGGAAAAATGACAATTAACTGCAATAACGAGCTCATGCTAAACTCTGCGGCCATCCTAAAATCCTCAGAAAAAGAGCCACAAGTAAAACAAGTCGAAGATCTGGTCGTTTTCTATCACGAGCTTTTACATGGACAGCTCATGATTGACGCCATAAAGTCAAACGAGTCGTGGCGTGATCATACATGCAACAACCCGATCGACGTAGATCTTGATTACTCGTACACCGATGCAGAACATGCTATAATCACACCCATTCAGACAGAGTTTGCATCGAAACTGATCAAGGACGCGGGGGGCACGTTCCAGGTAGAGGAAATCACCCCAGAACAGACAAACTCTGGCGAGTTCTCAAAAATGATCGGACGACTGTACGATTATCCAGAATATGTAAAAACCGGAATAAACATCTCTGCAAGGTCGTATAATGTAGCTGACATATCCATAACATCACAAAAAAATGACATCATGATTTCAGGAACACTAAGCGACAAGACAAAAAACGGAATCATCTGGCTTTACATCTTTGGCAAATCGCAGCAGGAAGGCCAAGTCAAGCCGACACCGAAGCCTGAGCCGCAGCCTGTTGAGATCCCTTCATGGATACGGAGCAACGCCAAGTGGTGGGCAGACGGAAGCATAGGTGATTCAGACTTTGTGCAAGGAATCCAATTCCTAATCGAAAACGACATCATGATAATTCCGCAAACTTTGCAAGGTGCATCAAAATCCGAAGGAATACCATACTGGATAAAAAACAACGCCAAGTGGTGGGCAGACGGTATGATATCTGATTCAGACTTTGTTCTGGGGATCCAATACCTGATAAAAAACGGGATAATGCATGTGGAGCGGACACAGGCCTCTGCGGTTACATCCAGTCCACAAGTACAGCTAGGCTCCATCAAGGTTGTAGGCGAGACATTTGAAAAAAACCAATACCAGTCAACCCAGGTCAAAATCATAGGCAGGGTCAACAATTTTAAAACCGGCACCTACGTCATTTTGACAATACTTAGGCCCGACCAGTCCTCCTTTGACCTAAAAGGTATACTCACAAACAAAGGCGAGTTTACCATACCAATAATGATCGATGCAAGCTCGCCGTCTGGCAGATATGCGATTTTGGCAAGATACGACAACGCAGATCTTGGAATCACCTCCTTTGTTGTAAAATAACTACATAGTTTGCATCAAAACTAAGTATTTGCCAAAATTGGTATTTTGCAGTTAGCTTGAAAAGTGCAAAGCATACTATAATCATTGAATAAATGATTAGAAGACACACAATAGTGCTGGACAAGGACATAGAGTCAAAGCTCAGACACATGCAGGCAGACCTGATAAAAAAGACGGGATCCTCTGTGAGCTTTTCCGCAGTGATAAATCAGACACTAAAAAAGGCACTCAAGTAATGTGGCTATCGCAGAGCCGAATCCACCATCAGCGCTATGAACAAGACCGCAAGGTATGGACTTGAAAACTTGAAGAGCATCCACGATGCCTTTTCTGACGGCTTGACAATGACCCAAAACGAAAGCGCAAGCATCAATACGCCTGACGCAACTGCCGTGTATAGGTAAATCTCGCGCATCACTGGCTGGCCGCTATCGGTACTCAAAAAAAACGGAACTACACTAAACAAGACCATTACTAGCGTAGAGGCCGCAATGACACGCGCCGAAGTCTTTTCAGAGTGTACGGCAGTGAGCATCGGGACATTTACCTTGTTGTAATCGTCCTTGAAATGAAGCGTCAGTGCCCAAATGTGCATGGGAATCCAGATAAAGACCAGGCCTGCCATCACAAGGCCGAGATCCCACAAGCCTTGGAGGGTTACTGAGGCATACCCTATCATTACGGGCGAGCCGCCGCAAAAGCCTCCAAGTATGATGTTTAGCTGGCTTCGTCGTTTTAGTGTAAGGGAATAAACTACAATGTTGTTTACAAGGCCAAACGCCATGAATATTCCGGCCCAGATTCCATTCCAAAATCCAGCAGTATACGAAATCGCAAATGCACACGCCATCGAAATAGCTGCAAGAACCAGGCCAAAGTCTCTTGCCCTTTCTGGGGGCGAGATCCTCCCACTAGGTATAGGGCGGCCCTTGGTTCGTTCCATTATTGCATCGATGTCTCTATCGTGATAATTGGTTAGTGTATTTGCAGATGCAGATCCTGCTGCCACACCTAAGATCACAAGTGCCCATGTGGAAGGAGATATGGGAACTCCATAAATGTTAGAGGCCGTTACCGCCGCGCCAAACGCGGTAAAGACAAGCAGGTACCAAATTTTTGGTTTTGTCAGTTCGTAATATGTCTTGATTTTAGAGCCGGTTTGCGCCTTTTGCATCATTTCCCCACCCAATCAAAACAGACATCGAAAATTAAATGTACCATGCCCTTTAGGCTTCGTGGTTATAAGGCATGGTCTTTGTGCGCCTCTTCATCTCGATAAAGCTCTCAGACGCCAAAACCCCCTCGATGCGGCCTATTTCCTCTGAGATAAGCCTGTGCATTTCTGCTAGATTCATAGCATACATTGTCACTATTATGTCAAATCTGCCGGTGACCTCGGAGATCTCGCGGACTCCTTTAATCTTGAACAACTCGTCAATTATGGTGTCTCGGTACTTGGAGTCCATGTTGATGCCGGTGAGCGCCTTTACGCCGTATCCAAGCTCCTTGTCGTTTACAACAATCGTAAATCGCTCGATAAGCTTCCGTTTTGTCAGGCGCTTTATCCTGCTGTACACAACAGATGGGTTGACCTTGATCTTCTCTGAGAGTCTAGGGATGGAAATGGACGCGTCTTCGCTGAGCTCTGACAAAATCGTGAGGTCTAGATCATCAATTTTTGCCGTCTAAAACACCTACTTTGTCCAAATCTTTTCTGTTTAATAAGCTTCTGATCAAAAAATTTGAAAAAAAATTGAAGATTAAATTTTTCCTTTCTTGTACAGCATCTCTGCCAAAAGCACTGCGCCTTTGGCTGAGCCCATCTTCTTGTTGTGCGAAAAAAGGACGTACTTGACTCCATTGTCAAATATCGTGTCCTCCTCAAGTCTCCCAATGGATGTGGTCATACCGTCGTTGAGCTGTCTGTCAATTCGTGGCTGTGGCCGCGTCGGGTCTTGGTGTATTACTAGATAGTCCTTTGGTGCAGACGGAAGTCCCTGGACGCTTACGTGGCTTGAAAAGTTTTCTATCGAGTCTTTCACGTCGTTTAACTTTGCGGGCTTGGACGTTTCAACAAAGACCGACTCTGTATGGCCATCAATTACTGGTACTCGCGTACATGTACAGCTAACCTTGATGTTTGCTGGCTCGATTTTTCCATCCTTGAGCTTGCCCAAAATCTTTGCAGTCTCTACTCTTACCTTGTTTTCCTCTTTTGGAATGTATGGGATTAGATTGTCAGTCACATCAAGAGCAGAAACACCAGGTGACCTGCCGGCTCCGGATATTGCCTGCATCGAAGTCATGATTACGCGCTTTGCTCCAAAGTTTTCATAGAGGGGCTTCATTGTTATGGCAAGGCCTGTCGTAGTACAGTTCGGAAGAGGCAGGACGAATCCTTTCCAGTTTCGGTTTTTCTTTTGCGTCTCGACAAGTTCCACATGATCATCGTTTATGCCGGGGATCAAAATAGGAACATCTTCTTCGTATCTGTATGCGGAAGACGTGCTAACTACAGGTACGTCCTTTGCGAACTTGGTCTCTATCTCCCTTGCGGCATCTGATTCCACCGCAGAAAATACCAAGTCGAGCTCGGACGTCTTTACCTGGTCTATTGAAACTACCATCATATCACGCGCGTATTTTGGGACATCGCCGCCTACCTGCCACTTGATAATGCCTGAGTCTGGGTCTCTTATGGCATCGATGTATTTTTTGCCGGCGGATCTCTCCGATGCTGCAAGCTGCGTTACCTCAAACCATGGGTGGTTCTCAAGTGACACTAGGAACTCTTGGCCTACAGCCCCAGTTGCGCCCAATATTGCTACTCTTTTCTTCAACAACGGAATTTTTCATGCGATCAATTAATAATTCTTTACGGGTGTGACCGCAACAACTTAAACCCGTGGTGCTCTTTTGAGCTTGTGAAATTTGTCAAAAACACAGTAGACCACATCCAAGTTCCACACGGCGGGTTGTACTCTATAAAAGCCCCAGACACCAAAATGGTGGATTATAGCTCAAACGTAAATCCGCTTGGCTGTCCAAAATCGATAAAAAAGCTAGGAAAGAGATGGATGGCAAAGATACCGGTGTATCCAGATCCCGAGTCTAAAAAACTAAAACAACGACTCGCAAGATATCTCAAAGTATCGCCGGCAAATCTGGTTGTTGGAAACGGCGCCACGGAGATAATTTACAATTTTTGCAGAGCGACGCTTGGAAAAAACTCGCCGGTCCTGATTCCGGTGCCGACCTTTGGCGAGTACGAGGCGGCAGCAAGGCTTTGCGGCGCCAAACTCAGGTTCTTCAAAACAATGGATCTCGAAAAAGACCTTGCGGTCTTTGTAAAAAAAATTCCAGCAAACGGTGCAGTCTTTGTCTGCAATCCAAACAACCCGACAGGTACAATGACGCCGAAAAACTCCATTTTGCAAATACTAAAAGTGGCAAAGGCACGACACACATTCGTGTTTGTGGACGAGTGTTTTATGGAACTGGCGCAGAACCAGGACCAATCAGTAATTGACAAAATACACAATGAAAATTTGTTTGTCCTGCGTTCTCTTACGAAATCGTTTGGTCTTGCTGGCCTGCGCGTCGGATATGGAATTGGAAACAAAAAACTCGCTTCCGTCCTAAACAAAATAAAAATCCCATGGAACGTCAGCGGCCTTGCCCAGGAGGCAGCATGTCTTGCACTATCTGATACGGGCTTTCTTGGAAGGACGCGAAGCCTGCTAAAAACAGAATCCAAATTCCTCACAGACTCGATTTCAAGACTCGACGGCTTCTCATGTCTTGGTACGTCTGCCAACTTTATTTTGATCAGGACAAAGACGGACTCGAGGCTTTTACAAAAAAGACTGGCCAAAAAAAACATTCTCATACGTGACTGCAGTACGTTTCGCGGCCTTGGGAAAAACTATATCAGAATAGCAATCAAAACGCACAGCGAAAACCTACGACTGGTAAAGGCGCTGGAGGGACTGGCTTGAGCAAAACGCTGATGATACAGGGGACATCCTCCGGTGCAGGCAAGACAACGCTTGTGACCGCACTGTGCAGAATATTTTCCAATGCGGGATATTCTGTTGCGCCGTTCAAATCTCAAAACATGTCAAATTACTCGTACAGGGAGCGGGGCTTTGAGATATCCCAAGCCCAAGCAATACAGGCAGTCGCAGCACGGGCGGAAATAACGCCCCACATCAACCCCATCCTGCTCAAACCGCTGGGAAACTATAGGAGCTCGGTAATAGTCCATGGCAAGTTCTACAAAAAAATGACTGCGCAAACCTACTATGAGAGATTCGCCCTTACAAAAGGACTCGGGGCCGCACTGGAATCCTTTGGCGTCCTAAAAAAAATGCACGATCTTGTAATAATCGAGGGCGCCGGCTCGCCCACCGAGATCAACTTGCAAAAATACGACATTGCAAATATGCTGCTTGCAGAAAAGACAAACTCTCCGGTGCTATTGGTAGCCGACATTGAAAAAGGCGGCTCTTTTGCCAGTCTAGCGGGAACAATGCTGCTTTTGCCAAAACAGCACAGAAGGCTAGTCCGGGGATTTGTGATAAACAAGTTCCGCGGAAACCAAAAGCTCCTCAGGCCCGGCTTTAGGAAGCTTGAGCAAATAACATCTAAATCCATTCTCGGCGTAATACCTCTGGTCGACTTGGAACTGCCAAACGAAGACTCGCTAGATAAAAAAATACACCTCTTTACAAAACAAAACCAAAAAAAACTCGACGGCGAAATAGAGAGACTGGCAAAAACTGTCAGCAAAAGCCTCGACATGAAGAAAATTGAGAGGCTGCTCAGATGATACTTGTTCCTGTTTTGATCGTAGTGGGTGCAGTAGCACTTGATCTTGCGTTTGGCGATCCAAAAAACAGGTTTCACCCCACTGCGTGGGTTGGAAGAATAATCGCAAGACTGGTGCCTTTCGCAAAATCGTCAAATGCTGCAGCTGAAAAACTCGGCGGCGTTTTTGTAACGCTGGCAGTCACCGGCCTAGTCGTTGTGTTGCTTATTCCGTTTGATCTCCTGACAAAAAGCACAGACGCACTATCTGCAATAATTGCTGTCTTGGCCGGCTCGATTCTGCTCAAGACTACGATTGCGATAAGGGGCCTCCAGATACATGGCCAACATGTAATGGAATCCCTTGATGACATAGAGAAAGCAAGGGCAAAACTTTCGATGCTTGTCAAGCGCAATACAAAGGATCTTGACAAAAAGCACATTGTCTCAGGCGTATTGGAAAGCACGAGCGAAAACATCGTAGACGGCATAACGGCGCCGTTGTTCTACTTTGGCCTTTTCGGCCTAGCTGGGGCATTTGTGTACCGCACAGTAAACACGATTGATTCTATGATCGGATACAAAAACGAGCTGTTTGGAAATGTGGGCTGGTTTGGGGCAAACTGCGACAAGGTACTGAATTACCTGCCTGCAAGAATAACTGGATACCTGATGATTCTTGCCGCCGTTCTTATCGGAGCAGACTGGAAAAACTCGTTGCAGACACTTAGGCGTGACGGAAAAAAGACATCCAGCCCAAATGCAGGATACCCAATGGCCGCCATGGCAGGGGCGCTACGGACAAGATTTGAGAAAATCGATCACTATGTCCTGGGAAACGGAACTGCAGAGCCAGACATGAATCACTTTAGATCTGCAATTCTAATGATGAAGGTGACGTGCATTTTGTTTTGCGCGATGATAACAATACCGCTCATAACAATCCTGCATTATCTGGGATGGTGGGTGCATGTTTAGACAAGCGGCTTCGGTGTTTTCGTTTCTTACAATAATCCCAACTGGAAGCTCGGATCTCAGCACTGTTGCAAGACACATGTACCTGTTCCCACTGATTGGAATCGCAATAGGCCTCATTGTCGGCGCTGCCGGATACGGGCTGTCACTTTTTTTGGAGCCGCTCGTAGTTGGGCTGCTCGTCGCTGCAGGCCTTGCCATGATCACGGGAATCCACCACCTTGACGGCCTCTCAGATTTTGCAGACGGGCTGATGGTTCGCGGAACGAGAGAGAAAAAACTACAGGTGATGAAGGATCCATCCGTCGGCTCGGCAGGAATTGTGGCAATAGTCCTGTACGTGGCAGGGGTGGTAGTTGCACTTTCTGCAATGAAGGGATTTGAGCTGTTTTACGCAATACTGGTAGGTGAGATAATTGCCAAGTTCTCAATGGTTCTTGTCGCAAGCCTTGGGCCGTCTGCCTGGGAGGGCTCTAACACATCATTTGTGGACTCGATGAGGGACAGAAAAAAACTGGCAATGGCGGCAGCGATAACCGTAGGCTCGATCGCGGCACTTCAGAACAGTGCGGGGTTTGTCGCACTCGGAGTCGGCGTAGCGCTTAGTCTGATTCTGGTTTGCGTCTCTAGGCGGAGCTTTGGCGGCGTATCAGGCGACGTAATGGGAGCGGCAAATGAGATAACGAGGGTATCATCGTTTTTGGTATTCGTGTCGGCATGATCGGACTGGTGATGGCGGGAGGGAAAGGAACTAGGATGGACATGCCCGGAGAAAAACTCCTCCTGGAATACAAAAAGCCGCTGGTTCTGCATGTGGTGGATGCACTAAAAGAGTCGCAGTGCTTTTCAAAAGTTCTTGCCGCTACAAGTGATCACTCGCCGCGTACGGGCGAGCTTTTAATGTACAACGATGTTGAAGTGATAAAGACAAACGGTGTCGGATACGTAGATGATCTAAAGTTTGTCCTGTCAAAGCTTGACGAGCCGGTTTTTGTGGTTTCCGGTGATCTGCCGTTGCTTGACGGTAAAACAGTAAAAGAACTTGTCTTGCGGCACAAAAAAGATGCGTCATGGCAGAGCTTTGTCATGACAAAAAAGTTTCTGGATCTGCTCGGCATAAAGCTAGAATTTGCGACAAACGTAGAAGGAAAGGAATGCTACTATACGGGAATATCTATTGTGGATCCAAAGAAAATCTCCGGCCCAGTAGAAGAAACGCTTAGCATATTTGACGACAAGAAAATAGCAGTGAACCTGAACACAAAAGAGGACTATTTCTCACTCAAGAATTCCTGACACTGTGCCAAGTATCTTTGCGACAGAACCAGTCGGCTCTGCGATCACGTTGCCACAAGACTTGCACGTAACGGTGGTAGTGACATGTGAATACAAAATGTTCTCGGCACTGCATTCTTTGCACTGTACCTTCTGGAACTTGCTTTTTGGCTTTGGTAGGAGGATGTGATTTCTCTTCAACTTGCAAGCAACTCCAGCTTTCTGAGCCTAATCCCACGTTTATTTGATTTCTTTTTGCACTGCGGACACGTAAAAATCAGCGTCTGCTTTTTTGTAGTCTTTGCGGGCTTGGCCAATTTGGGGAACTTCTGGCCGCCATACCCTTTTTTGTCCTCTTCGTGTCTTCGTTCGCCTATTGCAGAGCCCCTCCTCTTTCCTGCCTTGTAAAGGGCCACCTTCTGCAAGGTGTGGGTTTTACATTTGGGACAATATCGGTTCATTTCCTTGGGCATGTTCATAGCAGACAACGACTCGGCTGGTAATTTAAAGAATGACGTTTAAGCTGTTATAAAGTCGTAAGATGAACTGACCGTGTGGCTACGAATCTTGCTGCAATGATTCCTCAGCTCAACGCGGTTGCAATGGGCGACAAAAAGGCAGACCTGATTCTCAAAAACTGCTCGCTTGTCAATGTTTACACCAAGGAAATAACAAAAAACGCGCAGGTAGCAATAACAAAAGACAGAATAGCATACGTAGGACCGGACGCAACGCACACGGCGGGGCCGGCTACTGTAATAATGGATTTGGAAGAAAAATTCCTCGCTCCGTCCTTTGCAGATCCCCACATCCACATCGACCAATTTGTGACGCCGTCTGAGCTTGCAAAACACTCGCTTCTCTGCGGAACGACCTGCCTTTTTTCTGATCCAATAGACATTGTGAGCGTATGCGGGTTTAGGGGATTTAGGGAGTTTGTCAAGATGTCATCAGAACTGCCGATTAGAATTTTCTCAGTAGTGCCGGGTGGACTGCCAGTCGACAGAAAGTTCAGCCATGGAAAATCGCTAAGCCTAGCGCAAGAAAAGTCCGCAATAAAGCTAGGCGGGGTGGTGGGACTAGGCGAGGTATTTTCGTGGACAAAGGTGACCATGCGCGATGCAAGAACAATGAGCACAATATCGCAGATGCTTGATAATAACTGCATCATAAACGGCCACACCGCCGGGGCATCTGACAAAAAACTAAACGCGTATGTTTCGTCTGGGATACTTTCATGCCATGAACCAATAGACTATGACCAAGTAATGGAGAGGCTACGGCTTGGCATGTGGGTGATGATGAGGGAGGGCTCGATCCGCCGCGACCTAAAAAACATCGTCCCAAAAATTCTGCTGCACAAACCGTACCTCAACCGGCTGATGTTCTGCTCAGATGGACTGGATCCACTCGACATAACAAAATACGGCCACATCGACCACTGCATAATGGAATCAATTGGGCTTGGCATGGATGCAATAGATGCAATAACGATTGCATCAAAAAACTGCTTTGATTATTACGGCATGGGAAGGGATCTTGGGGGGATTGCGCCAGGCAAGCTTGCGGATCTGCTGGTACTTGACGACCTGCAAAAAATAAAGCCAAGAAAGGTCTTTGTCGGCGGAAAACTCGTCGCATCAAACGGAAGCGTCGTGGCAAAGATTCCAAAACCGAAGCTGCCTCCATGGATTAAAAAAACGGTCAAGCTCAAAACGTTCACAGAAAACGACTTTGTAATAAAGAGCAACAGGCCAACTGTTACCGCAAACGCAATAGAAATGGAAACAGAAATCATAACAAAGCTGGCAAGTGTGGTGCTTGAGACAAAACATGGAAACGTACCTGCCTGCCCAGATAAGGACATCTGGAAGGTTGCAGCATTTGATAGGACGTACGGAACGGCAAAAGGCGCCATAGGATTTTTGAAAAGTTTTGGCGCAGAGATAGGTGCGTTTGCATCTACTTGGAGCTTCCATGAAAACGACCTCATAGTGATCGGCTCAAACGAAAAAGACATGGCAACAGCCGCAAACCATCTCATAAAATCACAGGGGGGAATGACGGTCGTGAGGAACTCGCAGGTTCTTTCGTTTCTGCCACTCCAGATAGGTGGAATTATCTCGGCAGAACCGTTTGATGACGTACTCCAAAAATTCGTCGGGATAAACTCTACACTCGTAGAAAACGGCTGCCGTTTCCAAAGGCCGCACCTTGTGCCCCTGTTTTTGCCGTTTCTTGCCCTCCCCTCGGCACGGATCCTTCACAGCGGGATAGTCGATGTAAAAAAGAGATCGTTAATCCCGGCAGTAGCCTAGCAAACTTTTAAAAACGGGCTTGCAAGGTTTTTTGTGAGCATGGCATCTATTCAGCAAACCCCAAGCGGTCCAGTTTTGGTATTAAAGGAAAGCGCGCTGCAGCAAAAAGGCAGGGACGCGCAAAAAAACAACATTATGGCAGCAAAGCTCGTAGCTGACCTCGTCCGCACAAGCCTCGGTCCAAGGGGGCTCGATAAGATGCTAGTAGACTCTATTGGCGACGTTACAATTACAAACGATGGTGCAACAATCCTAAAGGAAATCGATGTCCAGCACCCAGCGGCAAAAATGATGGTGGAGATCTCAAAGACAATAGACAACGAAGTCGGAGATGGAACCACATCATCAGTAATCTTTGCAGGGGCGCTCCTGCAAAAGGCAGAGGATCTCCTAGAAAAAGGCGTCCACTCCTCAGTAATAATCGAGGGATACCAGGCAGCTCAGGAAAAGGTAATGGAGCTTCTCTCGCAGATTGCAAAAAAAATAGAGCCGACCGACGAGGAGTCGCTCCTAAAAATTGCGACAACCAGCATGCAGTCGAAACTGATCTCAGAGGACAGCGGTACCATCTCAAAGCTGGTGGTAAGCGCAGTGCTGCGAGTGTCGGAGAAAAAAGGCGACAAGTACATAGTTGATCTCGATAACGTCAAAGTAGAAAAAAAGGCAGGAGGCTCAATCCAAGACACAGAACTTGTCAAGGGCATAATCTTGGACAAAGAGGTTGTCCACAGCGGCATGCCTACCAAAATTGAAAAAGCAAAGATTGCCCTTTTGAATGCGGCACTAGAGGTTGAAAAAACCGAGATGAGCGCTGAAATTAGAATCACAGACCCGACGCAGATGCAAATGTTTCTGGAAGAGGAAAACAGGATGCTCAAATCGATGGTTGACAAGCTTCACAAAATCGGCGCCAACGTCCTCATATGCCAAAAAGGAATCGATGACATTGCACAGCACTATCTGGCAAAATATGGAATCTTGTCAGTGAGGCGAGTAAAGGAAAGCGACATGACAAAACTCTCAAAGGCAACAGGCGGCCGCATCACGACAAACCTCGACGACATAACAGAGCACGACCTGGGCCATGCAGAACTGGTGCACCAAAAAAAGGTCGAGTCCGACAAGTGGGTCTTCATAGAGGGATGCAAGAACCCAAAATCCGTGTCGATACTAGTCAGAGGCGGCTCCCAGAGAATAGTCGACGAGGTTGACCGCTCGCTTCACGATGCACTAATGGTAGTAAAAGACGTAATCGAAAAGCCTGCCATCGTAGCAGGCGGCGGAGCACCAGAAGCATATCTGGCATCGCAGCTAAAGGAATGGTCAGATAGCTTTGAGGGACGCGAGCAGCTTGCGATCAGAAAGTATGCCGAAGCACTTGAGGTCATACCGCTGACAATAGCAGAAAATGCCGGAATGGACCCAATTGATACGATGGCCAACCTTCGTGCAAGGCAAAACAGCGGAAGAAAGTGGGCAGGCATCAACGCAAAGGAAGGAAAAATCGACGACATGCTGGCACTAAACATAGTCGAGCCGGTGGCAGTAAAGGAGCAGATCTCAAAATCTGCAACCGAGGCGGCGTGCATGATTCTTAGAATCGATGACGTAATCGCAGTTTCCAGCGGAAAAAAGTAATCTTCAAAGCATATACTGGCAATAAGGTCTCGTGCACCGAGTTGGAATAGATCTTGGCGGAACAAAAATCGAGGGAATCTGTCTAGACTCAAACAACCAAGTCATACAAAGAAAGCGCACGCCTACAAACCAGCAAAACGGATACCAATCAATTCTGGAATCAATCGCGTCACTCGTCTCAGATCTTACGCAAAACATTTCAGATTACACCGTTGGGATCTGCACGCCAGGTGCGATATCAAAAAAGACAGGCCTCATCAAAAACAGCAACACCCAGTGCCTTATCGGCATGCCGCTAAAAGAAGATCTGCAAAAAATGCTCGGCAAAAAAGTAGCGATGGACAACGACGCCAACTGCTTTGCAATGGCAGAGGCAACGATGGGTGCTGCAGTGGGATACGGCGTGGTTTTTGGAGTAATACTTGGCACCGGCGTCGGTGGCGGGATTGTAATTGATGGCAAGGCCCACAGAGGGCGGACATACATCGCAGGAGAATGGGGGCACCACACGCTGCACCAAAACGGAAACAGGTGCTACTGCGGAAAACTTGGATGCGTAGAGACCTACATAAGCGGACCTGCACTTGAAAAAAGATGGATCGAGCTGACCGGCAAGGCAGAACCACTCGCATCAATAGTTCAAAACCTTGACTCTGAAAAGGCGCAAAAATGGAAGCTAGAGTTCCTAGACAACTTTGGCACCGGACTTGCAAACGTAATAGACATCCTAGATCCAGACGCAATAGTGCTTGGGGGCGGAGTCTCCAACATCGACTTTCTATACACGGAAGGACGAAATGCGATATATGACAAGGTCTTTAGCGATTTGGTGGACACACCGATCCTCAAAAACAAACTTGGCGACTCTGCCGGGGTATTTGGGGCCGCGCTTTTGGACTAGTCAAAAGTTCTCATAGGCTCCGTACGCCATGGACCTCGTCTCATCTAGCAGCATCGAGCACGCATTGACTATGTCATGGTCTGCATAGCCCGGCTCGTAATTTTTCTCAAGGAGGCTGCCAAATTCAGGATTGTCTCTGAGCTTTTTGTACTCTTTTTCATACCAGATGAGAAAATTTATGGCCCCTATCTTGCCCGTTTTCTTTGCAGTCACCTTGAACTTTTCCAGGCCGGCCCTGTCCAGCCTGCAGTCAAACTTTAGGTTGTACTCCTCAAGAAGGTGGGAGAACACGTCATGAATGGTTCTCAAAAAATCACTAAGTGCTGCCTTGAGTTCGTCGCCTGAGAGGCCGTGCATCTTGGCAAGGAGCACTTCGGCCTCTGCAATCTTTCTTGTGGCAGTCATGGATAGAAAATTCTTATCAACTCATAAAATCATATCTAATGGCGTTGTTTGTAAATCCTTTTCCGAAGATCGACTTCGATTGTAGATACGGGCGGGAAGCCAGAACCCTTCAGGGTCGAAATAAAAGCGAGCGCACCACAAGTCAATCCGCAACACATCGTAACCTTCAAGAAATCACAAAACCGTACCATTTTGAAGTAGCTCAAAAATGATCCTCACATACAATATCAAACATGGAAAAGATCTCTCAGTGGTTATACCGGAAGGTAATGCAAGCGCACTAAAGATCAAACATGATGACATGATTGAATGGGATCTAGTTTCAGAGGGTGGCAGCATAATAGCAAGAGTGAAAGGTTGTCTGAATCCAAATATATCTTTCCGCGGTATATATTGTTGTATCAATATTGACAAATCTATATATAATTAGCTAATGCATAATACAACATGCAAAAACAGGAACTATTGAAAGGCGATGCATTCCTGTTCGCCCAGAGGCTGGACAGCAAACCAGTCTATACCATAGAAGATGCAATCTCAGTAGCCGGCTCTGCCAAGACTGCTTACAGACGTCTAAATGATCTGAAAGTGCTTGGCCTTGCCAAATACAAACATGGTATCTTTATACTCAAAACTAGTGTAGTGTCGCAGCCAGCAAACGTAATTGAAAAGCTACTTCCGTCATTGATTGCCTTAAGCAAGGCCAGACGGTTCGGGCGGAACTACAATGATTCGGACATCAGGTTTGCCATGAACAACATTGCTGATAAATTTGTCACACTAGACTACAAAGCGTACGAGCTTACAAAATTCCAGACTCCTTTGGATCTATACATCTATGAAAAGGATGTTGACAAGGTTGCTGGTTTTCTGAAGCAAAAGGGGTTCAAGGAAGGCAAAAACGGCCATGTAATACTGCTTCCGAAAATAGGCGATTTCTCTAATGAAATTGAAAGGGTATATCTTGATTGCATAGCAAACGGTGAAAGGAGCACAATGGATGCAGTAGCCATAGAGCTCCTATACGAAGACAGGCTGGGCACAAGGGGCCTGTTTCCAGTACAGCTAGTTAAAAAGGTACAAGAAGACCTACCATTACCGGTCATTAAGTGAAAGCATGCACCCGCTGGTTCAAGAAGCGATAAGAATAACTGAAGACCTAGGGGATATCGTTTTCATAGGGGCAGTTGGAATATTCTTGCAAACAAAGGCGACCAGAGAATCACAGGATCTGGATTTTGCAGTAGTAAAGGAACTGCCTGCCGAAATATTAGATGAGAAACAGTACTTTATGCGCAAGGTGAAAGGAAAGGAGGCGAGATACACTCCAAGAGGCTATAAGATTGACATCTATACCCGGGATGTCAGCGGCATACCGATAGACAGGGTAGTTGCAACTGCAAAAGATATCGAAGCCAAGAAAGGAGTCACCATAAAGGCAGCAAGCATAGAAGTGCTTGTTGTCTCCAAGTTCAGGGCTGCAGCAAAGAGGAAGGGCACTGATGACGTAGACATACGTACCCTTGTTCAGAGAAAGTACAAGGAGATAGATTGGGATGTATTAAAGTCGCTGACTGATAGTGAGATGGAGTATCAGAGGATAAAGAATCAGATGGATGCATTGCACAGGATGCAGCTAAAGTTCTAGCTTTCATATTATTCATATCTGGTTTAGTCATGCGTATCACTGGCATGGTGGAGGATGATATGCCATATTACAAATAATATAGTCACACTTGATTGTTTGAATCAAAAAAATTCAGTGTAAGTGATTTTTTGGAGGATGTGACTACGCAACAAGTTTTGCAACGCTTTTGTTGCATAGCAAGTGTGAAAAAAGTCATTTTAACAATGAATTAAACGTGTTTTTGAGAACAAATCTGGTGTAGGCCATCTTTACTGCGGCTCGATGGTCGCAGGTGGCTTGCTTGAGATGACATATGTGACCCAGGTGACATCGTCTATTTCATTCGTTATTCGGTTGCTGATCTTTGCAAGGATTTCATGGGGAAGCCTCGTCCAGTCCGCAGTCATCGCATCAATTGACTCTACTACGCGTATCATGACGATGTTGCCATATTTTCTCTCATCGCCAACTACGCCAACTGCCTTGTCGTCGCCGACTGCGGCATACGCCTGCCAGACCTTTTCATACCAACCGGCCATCTCGAGCTCTTCTTCAACTATTTTGCTTGCAACCTTGGCGATCTCTAGCTTCTTTTCTGTCACCTCGCCGATGATTCTGACGGCAAGTCCAGGCCCCGGGAAGGGATGGCGCATAAGGAGCCTCCTTGGGACCCCAAGTATTGCAGCTGCCCTTCGGACCTCGTCCTTGTAGAGGTCCCTTAGCGGCTCGAGCACCTGCAGATGCAGCCACTCCGGAAGGCCGCCTACGTTGTGGTGCGTCTTGATTACTGCGGCAGGCCCCTTTGAGACTCCGCTTTCTATTACGTCTGGGTAAAGTGTCCCCTGGGCAAGCCACTTGAAGGGGCCGTTCTTTTCGGCAAAATCTGTAAAGATTCTGACAAACTCCTCGCCAACTATCTTTCTTTTCTTTTCCGGATCCGAGACTCCCTTTAGCTTGTCAAGAAACTGCCTCTTTGCGTTAATCGAGGTAAAGTTGACGGCAAAATTTTCCTTGAACATTTTTTCTATCTCTTGCTCCTCGTTTAGGCGCAAAAGGCCGTTGTCCACAAAAACGCACCTGAGTCTGTTTCCTATCGCCTTGTGGATAAGGAGTGCGGCTACAGTAGAGTCTATTCCACCGCTTACTCCGCACAAAACATTTCCTTCTATTTTTGAAAGCTCCCTTACAGTCCTTTCTATGAAGCTCTCGATCGTCCATTCTTGTTTTGCGCCGCAAATATTCAGAACGAAATTCTTGAGGATCTGCACGCCGTTTTCTGTGTGGACCACCTCGGGGTGGAACTGGATCCCGTAAACCAGATGCTGCCTGTTTGCTATGGCAGCTGCCTGGGAACGCTCCGTATGCCCGATTATCTCAAAATTGCTTGGTATCTTTTCTGCCTCGTCGCCGTGGCTCATCCATGCCCGAAGCGAGCTGCCGACTCCACCAAGGAGGTCAGACCCATTGTCTATCGTCAGAATCGAATGGCCGTACTCTTTGTTTGCCCGCTTTACCTTCCCCCCAAAGTTGTCCACTATCAGCTGGTGGCCGTAGCAAATCCCAAGCAGCGGCAGCTTCATCTGAAAAATATTCGGGTCGGGCCTTGGGGCGTCCTTGGCATATACACTGGAGGGGCCGCCAGAAAAGATTATCCCTTTTGGATTCATCTCTCTGAGCTTTTCGGCAGATATGTCATATGGGACAAGCTCCGCATACACGGAAAACTCCCTTATCCTCCTGCAAATGAGGTGACTGTACTGCGAACCAAAGTCCAGCACTATGATTTTGTCCATGAGATCACTTGGAATTTTCTATCATCTTTGAAAATGACCACGTCGCCGTGTTTATTATCTCGTTTACCCGCTCCTTTTGTCTGTAGTTTTTGATTATTATCTCGCGCAGGTGCGCGCCGTCTTTGTTTATCAGGCAGTCGATTATGGAATCTCGGCCTATCTGGCCCTTTTCAAGATCGGCAAGGTCCTTTTTCCTCATCTCCCCAATTATCCTGTCCAGAAAAAACGACTTGAATGGGTGCATGTCCTCTCTGAGCGTAAGGCCGTCTTCTAGAACAATTGAAACCTGGTCTGGTGTGATGTGCGCATTTGCGATCAAAGCGCCATCGGTATTTTTCCGCAGTGCTATTGAGTAGTCGTCTTTTTGCGTTTCGGCCTTTGCTTCTTTTAGGGAAGAAGCCTTTGTGAAGCTTTGCTGCTTTAAGATGGAGTTTATGAGGGCGAGATTTTTTTCAAGCATCTCGATTTCCTCCTTGTGCCTTTGGATCTCAGAGGTAAGGCGCTCTTTTGTCTCCAGCGCCTCTCTTACCTGTTCTTCTGAGAACTGCATGATTTATCTCAAGTATTTACAGTATTAAATCCATTCTGGCCGCAAACGTTTGACTCTAGCTCTCTGTAAGATATCTTCGTAAAACCTCTGAGCGGCTTTGACAAAGTGAACAGGTCGGATCTGGCCCTTGGAGCAAGCCACTCCAGAAGCATCTTGGCATGGCGCAATTTTTTCAGCTTGGTTTTTCTGTCCGATCTCGCTGTGTTGGAAAACCTGCCAATCCTTGGGCCAAAATCCATTCCAAACAAAAAGATCTTGCTTGCGCCAAAGTGGTTTGCCAAAAACACACACCTGTCGCCGTCTGTGAATCCGCCGAAATTGTGCGCCTTTCCCATCTCTCTGGTCTGGGTAGTTACTAGACATCTTTTGAAATTTCTTGCAAAGCCGAGTCTTTCGATGTTGTCGCCATGTGCATGAACGACAACTATGCTGGATTTTGCAACTCTGCCAAGCAGGTTCAGGTTCCCGTCAAGATCTGTGACTACTATGTGCGGTTTTATTCCGTTTTTTACAAGCTGCCCAAGTGCGGTATCTGCGCAAATCTTGATCACGCCCCGATGTCGTTTTAGTGCCAAAATTGCCGACGGAAGGGACGGTCCGGCACCTATCACAAAGACCGGCCTGCCGGAGATGATTTTTCTTAGCTTTTGCGCAGAAACCTGTCTTTTTACCATCGAGCTCAAAAGGAGGGCTGCTAGCGCATCGTCTTTTTTGCTATACCCGAACTCTTTTGCTATTTTCATATATCTGGAATCCCAGCCCCTGATTGTCAACCAAATCTAAAATTAGCATGTACTTTGATAAACTATATGAGCAAACTGGGTCCTGTCAGGGTCGGCAAGCCAAACCCTGTGAGGATAATGGGAATACTCAATGCGAGCCCCGAGTCATTTTACAAAAAATCCATCAAAAAAGGCAGCCAGATAGCAGCGTCTGCACGACAAATGGAGCAGGACGGGGCCGATTTTGTAGATGTGGGTGGAATGTCGACTGCGCCATACCTGTCCACACTGGTCTCAGAAAAAGAAGAGGCAAGACGTGTAATCGATGCAATCAAGAAAATCCAAAAAGCGACAAACCTCCCAATCTCGGTTGATACCTGCAGATCCGCTGTGGCAAAAGAGGCGCTAGAGCAGGGAGCTGAAATCCTCAACGACATTTCTGGCCTAAAATACGACAAGCAAATGCCGAAAATTGTAGAAAGATACAACCCGTCGCTAGTCCTCTGTGCGTACAGTGCGACACCTGTCGGGGGCGATCAGATCGCACAAACAAGGACACTCCTTAAGCAAAGCCTGGCGCTTGCGAGGTCCGCAAAAATTTCCACAAGCAAAATAGCAGTAGATCCAGCAATCGGATTTTTTAGAAGGACTGGCAAGAACCCGTTTTTTACAAAAATCAAAACAGACTGGTTCAAAAGAGACATTGAGATCCTGCAGAACCTGTCCTGCCTAAGGATGAATCTGCCAATTCTGGTTTCGGTTTCAAACAAGTCGTTCATAGGAAAGATTCTTGACAGAAAAAATCCAGCAGATCGACTGCACGGATCACTTGCAGCCGAAGTGGTATCGGTCCTAAACGGAGCCGACATTATTCGTACGCATAACGTAAGGGAAACAAAAGAGGCGGTGGCAGTAGCACAAATGTTTTCAAAAAGAACCAAGAAAAACTTATAACGCAAAGCAAATCTCCTGTAGAAGGTTTCAGTTGGAAATAAAAGAAGGATTAACTTTTGACGATGTTCTTCTTGTGCCCAAATACTCTAACATTACTACGCGTTCACAGACGGATCTGCGAACCAACCTCTCAAAAAACATCTCGCTGAACATACCATTAATTTCCGCAAACATGGACACCGTCACAGAGGCAGCCATGGCAGTAGCCATGGCGCGAGAAGGCGGAATCGGAATAATTCACAGGTTCCTAACTGTCCAGGAGGAAGTAGAGGAGGTCCTCAAGGTAAAGCGCTCAGCCAGTGTCATGATAGAAAACCCGTACACGGTTTCGCCGGATCAGACAATCAAGGACGCCATTGCATACATGCACGAAAAAGGAGTATCTGGGCTACTCGTCGTAAAAGACTCCAAGCTTGCAGGAATCCTTACCGGACGGGACGTCATGTTCGAGTCAGAATCGGACAAGCTGGTGCGAGACGTAATGACAAAAGATGTCATTACTGCAAAGCCCGGCATCTCACTTGATCAGGCAAAAGAGATCCTAAGGCAGCACAGAATCGAAAAGCTCCCGCTGGTGGATGAAAAAGGGACAGTAAGGGGGCTGGTGACAAGCAAGGACATCACCCACAACGAAAACTATCCAAACGCCTCAAAGGACAAAAAGGGTAGGCCGCTAGTAGGCGCAGCAGTCGGAGTCAAGGGAGACTTTATGGAAAGAACTGAGGCCCTCCTGGAGGCCGACGCAGATGTCATTGTAGTGGATATTGCACACGGACACAGCGAAAACGCGATAAACACAATTCGCAATATCAAAAAGGCATTCCCAAGCTGCGAGCTGATTGCCGGAAATGTGGCCACTGCCAGGGGGACGGAGGATCTCATCAAGGCAGGAGTCGACGCAGTCAAAGTAGGGGTGGGCTCTGGCTCTATCTGCATAACGCGAGTCATCACCGGCTCTGGCGTGCCACAGCTGACTGCCGTATATGACTGCGCGCAGGTAGGCAAAAAACACGGAGTCCCAGTAATATCAGATGGCGGGACGCGAACCTCGGGCGATGTGACAAAGGCACTTGCTGCAGGTGCGTCGACTGTGATGATTGGAAGCTTGTTTGGCGGAACCGACGAGAGCCCAGGATCATACGTGATGAAAAATGGAAAAAGGTACAAAATCTACCGAGGAATGGCCTCATTTTATGCAGCACTTGGAAGAAAATCAAAGGAAACCGGAACAGTAGCAATAAACGAAGACCTCAACGACTATGTGGCAGAGGGGGTCGAGGCGATGGTCCCCTACAAGGGAACCGTCACTGACATAATAAAACAGCTGGCCGGCGGTATCCGCTCGGGCTTGAGCTACTGCGGGGCCCACACCATACCGCAAATGCAGGAAAACGCAGAATTTATCAAAATGTCCCGCGCAGGATTTGCGGAAAGCCAGCCCCACGACGTAGATGTGATGTAGGTTTTTATCTTCTGGCATGAACTGATTCCTCGTGCTTACTAGGACCACCGGCATAGGCATAGGCGTCGGGGCCGCAATAATAGCAATAGGACTGTACGCCCTTGTCTCCTCGATAGGACTTCAGACAATATCTGTGGAAGAAAAAGTAGAAATCAACAAGTCCACCACATACCACTTTGTTGCGCCAAAAAGCTCGCACCAAAACTTCAAAGTTACGGGAGACTCGTTCCACGTAAAACTAGAAACGCCGGGAGACGGAATACAAAAAGACGAGGACTTTAAAAAAGAAATAACCTTTGACTGGTACGTCCTCAAGGAAGGCGCAAACAAAATCGTAATACATAACACAGGCCAGTCGGAGCTTGACGTAGTGGGCACCTTTGAGAAAAACACCGACCCAATTCTGTTCACCTATCACATCATGGTGATAACCGCAGGCGTGGTGATCATTGGGTTCAGTGCGGGCTTTAGCATCCGCAAACCAAAGGGATTCTAGCCAAGCTTTGCCTTGTTGTAGGAGCCAAGTACCTTTAGGAACAAAGAGTTCTGGCCGATTTTTTTGAGCATCTCTGATATTTTCGGGTCGTCCTGGTTGCCATCAAAATCGACGTAAAAATTGTACTCCCATGGTGTGCTCTTGTTGGGCCTCGACTCTATCTTTGTGAGGTTTATCTTGTAGTCATGGAATTCCTTGAGAATCTTGTATAGCGTCCCTGCCTCGTGCTTTACTGAAAATATTATCGATGTCTTGTCTCCATCATGCGACTTTGCCTTTGATAGGATCAGGAACCTGGTGTAGTTGTTAGCATTGTCCTCAATTCCCTCTGCGATTATGGGTACACCATATATCTCAGAGGCTCTCTTGCTTGCAATGCAGGCTATGTTTTTTTTGCCAAGCTCCTTTATCATTTTGACGCTGCCGGCAGTATCGTACGCCGGAACCGTCCTGAGCTTGTATTTTTGAATGAACTTTCTGCACTGGCCTAACGCCTGCGGGTGCGAATACACGGTGTCGATGTTTTGGATTTTATCAAATCCTATGAGGCAGTGCCTTACCTTGTAGTATATCTCGCCTACCACATTTAGGCTGGTGGATAGGAGCAGGTCGTAGCTTTCGCCTACGCTGCCCTCAAGTGAGTTCTCTACCGGAATGACCGAATACTGGGTTCTGTCGTTTTCTGTTGCGTCGATTACCTCCGCAAAGGTGGAAAACGCAATGGTGTCAACTGGACCAAAAAATGAAATCGCCGCATCCTCGC
Source organism: uncultured Candidatus Nitrosotenuis sp. (assembly GCA_964542205.1). GTDB lineage: Archaea > Thermoproteota > Nitrososphaeria > Nitrososphaerales > Nitrosopumilaceae > Nitrosotenuis. Next base: position 13,625 of record CAZITM010000006.1, on the reverse strand, counting down.
TGTACGCCCCTCGTTCTCCTTGGAACGATATCTTTTGCATCTTACTCTCGAATCTTTATGAAATCGGCCTTTTCGTAGTTGGTTGATAACTTACGGTCTTCCATATAGCCACAGTTGGGGCACTTGACTCGGTCCCGCATCGGGACTACGTTGCCCCCGCAAATATTGCACTTTGTAAACAAAACACCAAGCTCCGGTTCGTCGATGCTGGCATGGATTGCGCCGTTTAGGTGCGACTCGATCCTAAGTGCAATCACGTCATTTACCCTAGCTATCACTCTTCGTCTGTCTGGATTCTGGCATATGCACTCGACTCCGGAAAAGTTTGGCTTGCCGTTGATATATTGAATCGCTACTGCTATCATGGCAGAAAGAACGGCGCTAACCGTACCAATTACAATGTCGCCTTTTTTTGGAACCGAGAGCTGCTTTCCATTTCTGACCTTGGCGACGCGGTTCTTTTTGTCCACATCTAAAACTCCAATTGTTGCGGATCTTATCATATCACCATCATCAAACGTGTTATCACCTGCGCCCATTTCCTCAATAGAGCCAATTCTGTCCCCAGGCATCACAAAATCTTCCATGACACTACTCTTTTGCATCAGCTAATAATTCTTTATAATCAGATTTCAGAATCGCAGACTTGGATGTCCTTTAGTATGTCCCTTCCATCCTCATGTACGATGGACGGTGCTACAAGGCAGATCTTTCCGTTCTTTCTTTTGCAGTATACCTCTGACTCGTTGTTTTCCCGGTCTCTTGCCCAAAAAGAATGCGTCTGAGAAAAGTTCGGGCTCTGTCCGCTTTTTTCGTAGATCTCTTCCGCAGTCCAGATCTGATCACGCGGAGAGGAGCTTCCAAGCTTCACTCCTTTTATTCCGACGATATCACCTTCCTCGTCTTTAATTACGCAGCTTACATGGATCCTGGCTTTTGGATATCTGATAAAATTCTTTTTTGCGTGCGAAAAATTGTTCTTGCGTGCCATTTACATCAAATTACGAAAAACGAAAAACGGTTTTTGCTATCAAGTTACTTCCTAATCAGAAATCCTTTTCGATCGTTCCATATTAAGATTATTGTCAATTTGATCATAACCAGTGCGGAATCTGCAAGTAGCCTTCAATGCTTTGGCCGCGGAGTATTTTCAAGAGCGCGTTTGCCTGCGGCGTGGACAGGACAGGTTTGTCGAACTGGTTGTCAGTAGAAATCCTTGGGCACGCCACCTGAACAAAGGCGTCTATTCCCCTGAGGTTTCGTAATCTGTCGTTTGTAATGTCCGTGAGTGCGAACAGCTGCACCGCCTTCCCCTCCTTTTCCAGCTCTCGCTTGAACTTGAGCGCAGTGGTCTTTGAGATCTGGCCTTCCTTTAGGCCGACAATTATTCCAAATGTCTTTGCCTCTGCTGCCTTGTATATTGCAAGGGTGGCCTTTTTTTGGAGCTTCTGGGCAAACTCCGTTACCTCTCTTATTTCGTTAAAGTACGGATCAAGCACGTAGGTCGGCTTGTTGGTCGCAAGCGCAAGGCCTGCCGCATGGAAGTTGCTTTGCCCCATGAAGACATTGGCGTCGACTTGGTCTCTTACCTCGATGGCAGGATAGAACTCACACCCAAAGACCTGGCCGTCATTTAGCTGGCCCTTTCCGGTTCCTATTTTGACTGTGATGCCATTCGTCTCGAAAATATTACGCACAGAATCTATCTGGTTTAGGTGCTGGCTGTCGGTGAGAAGCGATATCGACTTTCCCTTTAGGATGTCTGTGCATTTTTTTGCCACGTCATCAAACGGCACATCGTCAAAAGCGTCGACAAACACAACGTTGTCCATACTCTGCATGCTTATGGTATGGCCTATGTTGAACAAAATCTCCGCAGACAGAACCTTTGCGCCATTAGAGTTGAGATCGCAAGAGCCCCACGTCGTGTCTGCAAGAACATATGCAGGAATTCCAAACCGATTCATTATTTTGACTGCCGTGTCCTGAACGTACGGCAAAATCCCGTCAGGGCCGTTGAGGGCAACAGATGCTGGTTTGCGCTCTGTTATGGTATCAAATATTCGCTTTTCGTCTATTATTATCAACGCACTTGATTTCTTTATCGATTCTATAATAACCAAACTGGCGCAAATCACAAATGTCGGACCATGCCATGCCAGCTGTGCAGAAAAACACGATTCTAAACATCGGCTTTGATGATACGGACTCGCCAAAGGGAATGTGCACTACATATCTTGCGTACAAGCTTGTGGACTCGCTAAGAAAGGAAGGTGTCGAGTTTTTGGACTATCCGAGACTTGTTCGATTCAACCCAAACATCCCATGGAAGACACGTGGAAACGGGGCAGTCTCCCTGAGAATAAAGACCAACACTCCTCAGAAAATCAAAAAAAAGGTAATCAGTCTGGTGACCAAGTTATCTGACCTTAAAAATGGCGCCAACCCCGGCGTGGTGTTTTTTGAAAACGACTCCATTCCATGGCAGTTCTCAGAGTTTAGCAAAAACGCACTGTGGAGGCTGATAAGCAGAAAGGACGCAAAAAAATTCATCACAGAGAACGGCCTGGAATCGTTCCATATCGGGAATGGCCAAGGACTAGTCGGCGCAATCGGCGCAATCGGATACAGGTTCGGCGACCACACGTACGAGCTGCTCAGCTACAGAAAAAGATCCCAGTTCGGAAAGAAGCGCAAAATCGACGGCTCTAGCGTACAAAAAATGCAAGAGGCAACATACCCGCACACCTTTAACAGCTATGATACAAAAAAGGGCAGAGTCCTTTTTGCGCCACACGGCCCAGACCCGGTCTTTTTTGGAATAAGGGGCGAAGATGTCAGATCACTCTTGCATGCGTCAAAAATAGTAAAGGCGCAAGAAAAACCCGCAGGACATCTCATCTTCAGATCAAACCAGGGGACGGGTGACCACCTACAAAACGAGCTCGACGCTACATCACTTGCGCCATACCAGTCTGGAACCATAACCGGAATAGTATCAAAAGAGCCAAAAATGGAAAAAGGAGGGCACGTCAACTTTGTCATAACAAAGGACGGAGCCGAGGTCAGCTGTTATGTGTACAGGCCCACCGGCATCACAAGGCAGGCCATGTGTCTCATAATCGGAGACGTCGTTCGCGTAGGTGGCGGAATTCGGAGGTTCTCTGCAAAACACGGAAGGACACTCAGTGTAGAGTTTTTGCAGATCCTCAAGCTTCAAAAAAATACATTACTTGTCAACCCGACATGTACAAAATGCGACAAGAGGATGAAGTCAAAGGGGAAAGGACAGGGCTTTGAGTGCATCAGGTGCGGCAACAAGTCGGCAAAAAAAGTAATCTTGGAAATCCCAAGGCAAATCAAAAACCAGACATACATACCGCAGCCGTCCGCGCACAGGCATCTGACGCGACCCGCCCAGAGAATCGGCGTCACAAACAAAAAAACAAAGTTCGACAGCAGATCAAAGTGGTTTTTGCAATACCGGAATTAAAGATCTAGCGGGAAGTGGGACGCAGTACTTGCAAAGCCGAAATAGGAATTCGATTCCTCCTAGCTCGATGAAAAAATAAAGCTAGCGGGGGATGGATTTTCAGGAGTTTTAGCTCCATTTGAACCATCGATCTGCGGGTTTCGCATCAATAATGATTATGAGCCCGCCGGGATGACTTAGCCCTGTGAAGACTGACTTCCCCACCCCGCTGATCAGAGGTTGAAAACCAGTGCTATATACCTATTATTCTTGTAAATAATTAATATGATTACAAAACCCCTCCTACTATTGTGGACAAAAAAATCAGAATCGCCGGAATAATAGCTGCACTTGCGGCATCTGCAATAATTCTCAGCTCCCCTTCACAGCCCCCGCCACTTCCCCCGCCGACAACTCAAGAAAACGAATCAGTCGAGACACTTGCGACCGGCCTCAAAAAACCATGGGCAATTGCCTTTGCAGAAGACAGAATATTTGTAACAGAAAAGCAGGGCAGCATCAGAATAATCCAGTCAGATGTCCTGCTAGAGGAGCCGCTAGCCACATTACGTGTAGCAAAGGTGTTCGGTGGCGGGCTTTTGGGGATCACTACACATCCTGACTTTGCAAACAATCACTTTTTGTACGTCTATTACACATATTCAGAAAACGACAAGCTCTGGAACAAGGTTCTCCGCATAACTGAAGAAAACAACCGTCTTGCAGACGCAGTTACAATAATTGACAAGATTCCAGGCTCGCAGTTTTACAACGGCGGCGTCATCAAGTTCGGCCCTGACAGAAAACTCTACGTCGCAACAGGACTCTCGTCGGAATTCTCGCACGGCTCCCAAGACATCTCGTCACTTGAGGGAAAAGTTCTCAGACTAAATGACGACGGCACCGTCCCGCAAGACAATCCGTTTCCTGACTCGCCTGTATTCTCGCTTGGCCACAGAGACCCGCAAGGCATGGCGTGGGACAAAAACGCAAACCTGTTCATCACCGAGTTTGGGCCGACAAAAAACGACGAGATAAATCTGGCAAGGCCGGGTGGAAACTATGGCTGGCCGGAGCAGGAGTGCAGCGGCGAAAAGTTCACAAACCCGGTAATGTGCTACGACCCAAGCATAGAGCCGGGGGGAATTGTGTTTTATAGTGGCGACAAGCTAGAATACAAGGACAGTATGATTATGGCTACCTTGCGCGGCTCAAACCTCTACAAGCTGGACGTGACACAAGACGGCCTGCTCTCGCAAAAAAGCATACTGAGCGGGGCAGGAAGAATAAGGGACGTAGGCCAGGGCCTTGACGGTTATCTTTACATTATTACATCAAACACGGACGGAAAGGGATTTCCAAACAAAGGCGACGACAAGCTAATGCGAATCTTGAGATAAGTTGAAAGACTCTGCAATTCCAGGATTTTTTGAAAAAACCAGAAAGGAAAGGCTGGACGCCGTAGCGAAATTTGCAAACCTCACAGAAAACGAAAGAAAAGTCCTCGAAGAAGGAGGCGGGATCGGCTTTGAGGAAGCAGACAAGATGGTTGAAAACGCCATAGGGACGTTTTCGTTCCCGCTTGGCATTGCCACGAACTTTGTCATAAACAAAAAAGAGTACTTGATCCCGATGGTAATAGAAGAACCGTCTGTCATAGCTGCCGCATCAAAGGCAGCAAAAATAGCCCGGCTCCACGGCGGATTTACGATGCAAAACGACGAGTCGTACAGCATAGGCCAAGTACAGGTAGTCAACGTGGACGCAAAGGAAGCTGCCGCAAAGGTACTCGCATCATCAAGGGAGATACTGGCACTTGCAAACTCGAAAAGCGCCACTCTGTCGAAGATGAACAAAGGTGCAAAAGAGATATCGTGCAGAGAAATCTCCACAGAGTCAGGCCCCATGCTGATAGTCGAGCTTTTGATCGACGTCGGCGACGCGATGGGCGCAAACGTAACAAACACAATGTGCGAGGCAGTAGCTCCGCTTGTCGAAAAAATAACCGGCGGAAAAACACTCTTGCGGATCCTCTCGAACTATTCTACGCGAAGAATTGTGCGCGGCACCGCAGTATTTGACAAAGAACAGGTCGGCGGTGCCGACATTGTGGACAACATCGTTCTTGCCTATCAGTTTGCGGCAAACGACCCCCACCGGGCAGTCACGCACAACAAGGGAGTGATGAACGGAATAATTGCGGTGGCAAACGCCACGGGGCAGGACACCCGCGCAATAGAGGCAGCCATTCACGCATATGCGGCAAGAAGCGGACGATACGGCTCCATCACAGAATGGGTAAAAGACAGAGACGGCAACCTGGTCGGTAAAATAGAGATTCCACTATCGGTAGGCACAGTAGGCGGAATAATTAACGTGCATCCTACCGCAAAGGTCTGCGCAAAAATACTCGGAGTCGACTCAGCAAGCGAGCTTGCATGCGTAATTGCGGCAGCCGGCCTTGCGCAAAACTTTAGCGCACTGCGCGCCCTCGCATCGGAAGGAATCCAAAAGGGCCACATGAGACTGCACGCACGAAAACAAGCACGGAGCTAAGCGCCAAAAATAATAGAGGTAGGTAATCTCCCCATACCATGACTAAGATAAAATTCGCCATCCCAAAGGGCAGCCTAGAGGAAGCGACGTTTAGCCTCATGGAGAGATCGTGGACCAGGGTGCAGAGAAAAAACCGCACCTACCGCGTAACGCTAGATGACCCTGACATCACAGTCAAGATGCTGAGGCCGCAGGAGATACCGACCTTTGTCTCGGACGGCCTATACGATGTCGGAATAACCGGCAATGACTGGATAGCAGAAACCAAGTCCGACGTAAAGCCGCTACTGGACCTGGAAATAGGGAGGATAAAGCTGGTCGTTGCGATTCCCGACAATTACAAATTCAGATCACTTGACGACATGATAGCTGCATATGCAAGGCAAAAAAAGATTCTCAGGATATCATCAGAATACCTAACAACTGCGTCCAAATTCATAAAACAATTAAAATCATACAAAAAGCTCTACGGCAACAAGGATCCGCAAATCGTCACGCCGTGGCTGCGTGTTGGTGCAAACAAAAATGTCCAAATCCACCTGTCGTTTGGCGCAACGGAGGCAAAGCCTCCAGACGCCGTCGACGCAATAATGGACGTAACAGAGACGGGAACCACACTTGGGCAAAACCAGCTCAAAATAGTCGACATAGTAAAAGAGTCCAGCGCACAACTCATAGCAAACAAAAACTCGCTGCAAGACAAGGCAAAGCGAGAAAAAATCTACGACATACTGACAGTAATGAGGGGCGCAGTCCAGGGAAAAAAATACCTGCACATATACCTAAACGTCGAGGAAAAAAACATGCAAAAGCTGCTGACCAGCCTGCCGTCGCTGAAAAAGCCCACGATAAGCCCACTCAGCGCCAAGGGATGGTACGGCGTAAACACCGTAATCCCCAAGTCGGAGTTCCACAAGATGATCCCAAAACTGCGTAAAATAGCTCAAGGGCTAGTAGTGCACGAGCCAAGACAAATACTGGAACTTGAGGAGATAAAGCGTGATGAAGAAAATTGATGAGGATCATACCAGTCAAGAACGCGCGCGCATTTGCCGAACCCGCTGACCAAAAACACGACAAAAAGCCAGTCGAGTCAATCATAGCGCAGGTGGCAAGGGATGGCGACTCGGCGCTCAGAAGATTCGAAAAAAAATTCAGCAAAGTAGAGCTTGGAACATTTGAGGTGTCAAAAAAAGAGATAGCAGACGCATACAAATCCGTAACAAAAGAGCAGCTTGGCGCCGTGGTTCTTGCCAAAAAAAGGCTAGCAAAGACAGAGCAAGCAATAAAGGGACAGCTAAAAAAAATCACAATTGTTTCAGATGGGACAAAGATAACCAAGTCATTTGTGCCAATAGATAGCGTGGGCTGTTATGTGCCGGGCGGCCTTGCACGGTATCCAAGCTCGGCAGTAATGTCAATAACACCTGCAAAGGTAGCCGGGGTCAAAAAAATAGTTGTGGCCACCCCGCCAAACAAGCAAGGAATGGTCGACCCCTTGGTTCTGGTATCGGCAGATGTCTGCGGCGCAGATACTATATTCAAAGTCGGCGGCGCGCACGCAATTGCGGCGCTCGCACTTGGAACAAGATCCATCCCGCAGGTGGACAAGATAGTAGGCCCAGGGGGCGCGTTTGTTACTACTGCAAAGTACCTGGTATCAGACACCACATCAATTGACATGCTGGCAGGCCCAACGGAGCTTGCAATAATAGCGGACGACTCGTCAGACCCGAGACTTGTTGCACTTGATCTTGTCTCCCAGGCAGAGCACAGCTCCGACACTAGGTGCTGCCTCATCACGACATCAAAAGCCCTTGCGACAAAAGTGACAGGCCATCTAGACAGAATGCTTCCAGACATGCAAAGAAAGCAAATCATCAAATCCAGCCTGGAAAAAAACGGCTTTGTGGCACTGTGCAGTAAAATCTCAGACGCAATACTGGTTGCCAACAAGCTTGCGCCGGAGCACCTCCAAATAATGACAAAGAATCCCAATTCCATATCAAGTAAAATAACATCGGCAGGCCTTGTCCTGCTTGGCAAAAACACGCCATCTGCTGCAAGCGACTACCTTCTTGGAACAAACCACATCCTGCCCACCGACAGGTTTGGGCGCGCAAGAGGCTCGCTTTCGGTTCTTGACTTTGTAAAAATACAGACAACTGTGGAATCCTCAAAACAAGGGCTGCGGAAAATCAAAAAACCGCTCAAAGCCCTCACGGACTCTGAAGGCCTGCCAAACCACTACAACGCGGTAAGGGGAAGACTATGAGGAAGTGGTACGACAAAAAGCTTGACGAGCTTGCAAGGCTCCAGGGATATCAGAAACCCGAATACCACGAAGGCGCCCTCAAGCTAGACTCTAACGAAAACTTTGCGATAAACAAGCAGCTGCAGCAGGAGCTGATAGATGCGGCCAAGAAAAATTCCGACGTGCGGGAGTACCCGCTAGGAAAATCAGAAAGGCTGGTCTCGGCCCTCTCAAAATACCTGCAGGTTCCCTCCTCCATGATAGGGCTTGGAAACGGCTCTGACCAGATACTTGATCTATTCCTTGCCAACTTTGCGTCAAAAAAGACCAAGATACTGACATCGGAACCGACGTTTGGGTTCTTTGAGGAGCGCTGCAAGCTATATGGAATCCCGACAATAAAGGTCCCGTTTTCAAAAGACATGACGCTGAGCCTTTCGGATTTTGCCTCAAAATCAAAAAACGCAGACATTTTGTACCTCGACTCGCCAAACAACCCTACCGGATTTCAGTTCAAAAAAGACGAGATGATGGAGCTGATAAGAAGATTTTCCGGCGTGGCAATAGTCGACGAGGCATACGCCGAGTTTTCCGATTACTCCGTCGTAGGCCTGACAAAAAAATTCGACAACCTGATCGTGGTCAGGACCTTCTCAAAGACATTTGGCCTTGCGGGCCTAAGGCTTGGGTATGTAGTGGCAAGCAAAAAGTTCATCGACGTCTTTTCGCGCGTCCTCCAGTACCCGTACCCCCTCAACACCCTTGCGATAGAGGCCGGCGTGCTGGTGCTGCAAAAAACAAAGCAGATAGCAGATACAATAAAGGAAATCAGGCAGGAACGCCTCAGAATAATTCAGAACCTGCACCAAAGCGGCGCATTTGACGTCTTTGACTCCAAGGCAAACTTTGTGCTCTTTGACGCAGGGGGAGCGGACAAGAGAATCTACACCGCCCTGCTGGAACAAGGAATATTGATTCGAAAGCTTGGCAAAATAGGGAGGCACGAGGGATGCCTCAGGGTTACTGTTGGCACAAAGGACATGAACTCTAAATTCCTGCTGGCAATACGTGATCTCCTCAAATGACCTACCAGAACAAGGGCCGCGGGATCTACCTAAAAAACTCGCTAAAACTTGATGATCTGGACGGAGTGATATTTGACTGCGACGGCGTCCTTGTAGACGTATCCAAGTCGTACGACCTTGCGATAAAAAAGACAACTGCATACGTTCTTGAAAAATTTGCCGGCATCCGGTCGATTCCTATCACGGCAGAGATAATACAGGGATTCAAGGCAAGCGGCGGATTCAACGACGAAGTGGATCTCACATACGCCGCAATTCTGTCGCTTGTCGCTGCAAAAAAACTTGAAGCAAGACCATATAGATTCATCGACATGGTGATAAAAAACGCAGACCAGACCGGGGTGGACTCCGTTGAAAAATTCCTTGACACAAAAACAGACATTTCAGACATTAGAAAAAAACTAAGGTATCCTGGGCCGCACGCGACAAACCCGCTCTACAAAATCTTTGATCAGATCTTTTACGGGCCAAAGCTATACGCAAAAATCTTCCACACAAAGTCCGACTTTGCAGAAAGGGGACTCATTGAAAACGACAGAGTCATCATTACTGATCGTCTGCTAAAAATCCTACAGAAAAGATTTGGAAAAAGACTCGCAATAGTAACTGGGCGCGGAAAAGAATCCATCAGTTACTCCCTGGGGAATCTGATGGACGGATTTGATCTGAGAAGCTGCGCGTTTCTTGAAGACAAGCCAAGGAGTATGGCAAAGCCAAACCCGAGATCTCTTGTGACGGCCATTAACGGAATGAAGGCAAGGCACTGCATGTACGTCGGCGATTCCATGGAAGACATCATCATGGCAAAAAAAGCAAGTAGGCTCGGAAAAAAGGTAACCTTCTGCGGAATATACGGCACAAGCAAAAACCCAACATCAAAAAAGAAGATGTTTGAAAAAGGCGGCGCGCCGATCATACTGGAATCAATACGACAACTTCCAAAGGCATTAAATTTAGCAAAATAGCCTTGGGTATTTGTTGGCACGAACAGGTAAAATCAAGCGAGAAACAAAAGAAACGTCCATCGCAGTACAGGTAAACCTTGACGGGATAGGCAAGACCTCGATAAATACTGGAATCGATTTTTTTGATCACCTGATCGGTTCTTTTGGCAAGCACGCAATGCTTGATCTGACAGTAAAGGCAAAATCAAACGACCGTATACTGCACCACCTAATCGAGGACACCGGAATCGCAATCGGAACTGCAATCGACAAGGCGCTTGGAAGCAGGACTGGGATAACCCGGTTCAGCTATGCGTCTGTGCCAATGGACGAGTCCCTCGCAGAGGCATCTGTAGACCTAGTCAAACGGCCCTACTACAAAATCAACTTGGCAATCAAAAGGTCGCAAATAGAGGGAATGTCAAAAGAAGACATCGAGCACTTTTTCTCATCGCTTGCGCAGAACATCAACTGCTGCATACACATCAACATCCGATATGGAGAAAACGACCACCACAAGATCGAGGCCGCAATAAAATCGCTGGCAGTAGCGCTGAGGACTGCGGCAAGTGCAGACAAAAAACAAAAAGGAATCCCTAGCACAAAAGGGTCAATGTAGATGAGAGTCGCAATATTTGATTACGGGGCAGGAAACATATTCAGCCTCAAAGTAGCACTCGAAAAACAAGGAGCTACGGTAGACGTAATTACGAACTTTGATGCGGCAAACAACTATTCCGGTTTGCTGCTGCCAGGTGTTGGCAACTTTGATCCGGCAATAAGAAGCATCCGGGATTATTCCAACACATCTTTTTCAGATTATGTAAAAGACAAGACCCCCGTGCTTGGCATATGCCTTGGAATGGAGATGTTTTTTGAAAAAAGCGAGGAGGGAAAGGAAAGGGGACTAGGTGTCATGGAAGGAGAGGTGGTGCTCTTGCCAAACAAGTTCAAAATCCCCCACATGGGATGGAACAGCCTCAAGATCAAAAAATCAAACCCGCTATTGGACGGCGTGCCTGACTCGTCATGGGTTTACTTTGTGCACTCGTACAGGGTAAAGCCAAACAACCCAGACGTCATAGTGGCAGACTCTGACTATGGCATAGAGGTGCCGGCGGTCATAAACAAGGGAAACCTCTACGGGACGCAGTTCCACCCAGAAAAATCCGGCAAGGTCGGTTCGACGATACTCAAAAATTTTCTGCGAGAGTGCAAAAAGTGAAGATAATTGCCGCAATTGATATCATGCAAGGCCAAGTAGTCCGACTGCTCAAGGGCAGGCCGGAAGAAAAAACAGTATACAGCGACGAGCCGCAGCAGGTGGCAAAAAAATGGGAGCAGGCAGGAGCCGACATGCTACACGTGGTGGATCTCGACGCCACGCTTCAGAGAGGCTCCAACCTAGAGCTGATAAGAAAAATCGCAAAAACCGTATCCATTCCGGTGCAGGCAGCCGGGGGCCTAAGAACAGAGCCGGTCATAAACGAGGCACTTGATTTTGCGCAAAGAATCGTAATAGGGACCGTGGCATTCAAAAACAAGGAGCTTGCTTCATCACTGCTAAAAAAATTTGGCAGCCAGAGAATAGTCATATCTGTAGACCACAACGACGGGATAATAGTGATAAACGGCTGGCAGCAGCAAACCGGAATAAATCTAATCGAGGCGATGCGCGATTTTATCGGGACTGGCTTTGGCGAGTTTCTGCTGACAAATGTAGTACGGGACGGAACACTTGAAGGCCCAGACATACAAAACCTTGCGGCTGCATGCAGACTGGGAAAGAACGTGATTGCAAGCGGCGGCATCTCTGGGCCTGCCGACATTCCAAAAGTAAAGTCGTGCAACGCATACGGCGTCATCCTCGGAAAGGCGCTATACGAAGGAAAGATAACAATCCAGGAGGCAAAGAAGCTGGCATGAGCCTGACAAAGAGAATCATCCCGTGTCTTGATGTGGCAAAGGGAAGGGTGGTCAAGGGTCTCCACTTTGAATCAATCAAGGATGCAGGTGATCCTGTGCTTTTGGCAAAAAAATACAGCGACGAAGGCGCAGACGAGCTGGTGTTTTTAGATATTACCGCCTCCGAAGAACAAAGGGAGACTATTCGCTCCCTGGTCTCAAAAGTAGCTCAGGTAATTGACATTCCATTTACGGTAGGGGGCGGTGTCAAGACACTACAGCATGCAAGAGACATCCTGCTTTGCGGCGCGGACAAAGTAGCAATCAATACCGGCGCAGTCAAAAATCCGCAAATAATTACCGAGCTAATGGATCTGTTTGGCAGACAGTGCGTAGTTGTGGCAATAGATGCAAAAAGAAACTACAATGTATATGCAGGAAAAAATGTCTTTTCTGAAGACGGCAAAAGCTTTTGGTTTGAGGTCTTTGTTTATGGTGGCAAAAAAGGAACGGGCCTCGATGCCATAGAGTGGGCAAAAAAAGTTCAAGACCTTGGAGCAGGTGAAATTCTCCTCACAAGCATAGACAAAGACGGCACAAAGGACGGCTATGATCTGATTTTGACAAAAGCAATAGTTGACTCGGTGCGCATACCTGTAATAGCATCAGGCGGCTGCGGTGAGCCAAAACACATGCTGGATGTCTTTAAGCAGACAGATGTGGATGCAGCACTGGCAGCATCTATTTTTCATTATGAAACTCATTCGGTAGACCGGGTAAAGAAGTATCTAAAAGAAAATCAGATTCCAGTGCGTCTGAATTCTGAGTTGTGATGTCATTGTTTGAAAAAACAATAACTTTATAGGCTTTAAAGTTAATGTCTTTGCGTGTCATTTTATTTGACTCCAGTTACGGGAGACCTTCTTATCAACAGAGAAAAGGAATTAAAGCTGTTGTTGACTGAACTGTCGAAAAAAAACTCTAGAATTGGATTTTCGCTAAGTGGTGTACGAAGAATAGGGAAGACAAGTATCCTAAAAGAAGTAAAGAAACGATTAGAAAAACAAGGCATTGTTGTTGTTTATGTTTCTGTATGGGGTATAATTCCAGACACACTTGAGACATTCATTGCCACAATTTTTGATGAAACACTTGCCGCGTTTAAAGATAAAATTTCGCTAAAGATGAAACTAAGCAATTTAATCAAGCTTGGTAAAGACGGGATTTTAGAGTTACTAAAACACCTAAAACTGTCCGTTGAGTTGGGAAATGAAATCTCATATACGATATCATATGTAAAAGGAGAAGAATCTGATGTCAACAAAGCAACACACAATGCATTGAAATTAATAGATAAACTAGCAGAAAAAACAAAGACAAAAAGTGTCCTCATTATTGATGAATTTCCG
>CAZITM010000005.1:0-41885 GCA_964542205.1 uncultured Candidatus Nitrosotenuis sp. | reverse complement strand
TGATATCCGTTTTTGATGCACACAATGCCTTGGTTGATATGCAAAAAGCGTTTTCTGGCATTCCAGAAATGCATGTTTCTTCCACTCTGGATGGAAAAAAGAAAACAGGCGGCGGTAAAAACTCGGTAATACTTGCAGGAAGCCTCAATGGGGCCACACATATCACCGTCTCAGCTGACGGGTTTGGGCCGCACCAGGGCGTATTATCCCCTTCAGGCATCGCAGATGCAATTTCTCTTGACGTGCCGCAACGGATTCATGTTCTGGAACAAGCCCCGTATGTGGTGCACGAGGTGGACTCTTACGGCACACCGCTAAAAAGAATCAATTTTACCGATGTTTCGGCAACACCAGACCTTGCCGTATCGGGTGGCCGCATTACCATAAGCGATACAGGTGTTGAGGATTTGGCTGTTCTTTCAAGGCTCGGAGCAGACAACAAAAAGATAGAAGCCTTTGCAAACCAGATGTCGCTTCAGATAACATCGAACGGCACAACAAACCGCGTCAACAAGGATTTTGAGCTGACAGTAAATGCTGATGTGCAAGACATGCAGATAATTGTAGACGCTCCTTTTCCATACAAAAAGATCAGCGACAGGACATTTGTTGTAACTCCCAACATGGAAGGCCATTTCAACATCACGTTTATGGGACTAAAGGACGGGTATGTCCCTGCAAGGAGTTCGTTTGCAGTCTATGCCGAAAAAATATTTACTGTGTTTTTCAATGCGGTGGATTCGACAAAAAACGAATTGCATGTAAACACTTTGGTAGAAATTGATGGTGTCGCAAAAAGCCTCGTCACGCCATACCAGTACGAACTTCGGCCTCAGTTTTTGGATGTAGAGTTCCCCGAGGTTTTTGAGTCAGGCCAGATCGGATATCGACTAGAGCGTGTCGAGTTTGGAAAAAACAGAATATCCACCGGGATTATTGATAGGATCTACGTCGATTCGGACATCGCAATAACTGCACAATACCAGAAAATGGTATGGATTCAGGCAGAAAACGCAGTAGGTTCTGGCCATTATCCGTACGGCTCCACTGTCACATTGAGCGTACCGCCAAAAGACAAGGTGTCGTTTTTTGTAAGGGAGGTATTTGATCGGTGGGAAGGCATTACGTATGATTCTGAAACGGTGACATTTGTCGCCACAGAAAACATTGATGCAAGGGCAGTGTTGCGCGACGATTATTCGTTTTTAATGCTAATTTGCGGTACTGGCCTTACCGCCATTGTCTACTTTAGGTTTGTCTGGAAGAGGAGACTCCGTCCAGACTGGTACATGTGCAGGCTTTTTGGCAAGATGCGCATTCCAAAAATTTTTTCCATGCCAGAATTGAGGAAAAAACCAACCAAGATACAAAACCCAGAGTCGAGCAACGGTGGAAAAAAGGAAATCGACTTTTAGATATGCAGATAGTGATTGACGGTTTTAAATCATCAGTCAGTATCCTTCGGATGCAGTGCCAATAATTCATTTAGTGGTTCTATGATCCAAAGTGTGATGAAAAAGATCGGACTCCTAGGGTGTGGCGCCATAGGGACACAGATTGCGCTTGCAATAGATTCTGGCAAGGTTCAAGCCGAGCTGACACACGTATATGATTTTGACAAGACACGGTCAGAGTCCCTTGTCGCAAAGCTTGGTAAAAAACCGGCAATCGTTGACAATCCACATCTTTTGTCATCAAATAACGTGGATCTAGTAGTAGAGGCCGCCTCGCAGGACGCTGTGAAAAACCACGCACTGAGCATAATCCAGAACCGCAAGGACATGATGATAATGAGTGTTGGTGCACTGCTGGACGAATCCATCTTCGAGGTACTTTATGATGCGTGCAAAGAATTCAAAAAAAAGATCTACCTCCCCACCGGCGCAATCGCAGGCCTTGACGCAATCAGATCGGTAAGGGGTGAGCTGGAATCTCTGACACTTACGACTACAAAAAACCCAAAAGCGCTTGTAGGTGCCAAGTTTTTTGAATCAAACAAAATAGATATTGCAGACATCAAAAAACCGCGGGTTCTCTTTGAGGGTGCTGCAAAAGATGCAGTCACACTATTTCCCGCAAACATCAATGTGGCGGCGCTTTTGAGCTTGGCAGGACTCGGCAGCCAAAAGACGACGGTAAAAATAGTAGCAGATCCAGCTACTGACAAGAACACTCACCAGATCGAGGCGCGAGGCAAGTTCGGCAAGATCTCTATACTGGTAGAAAACGTGCCTGACCAGAGCAACCCAAAAACCAGCAGGCTTGCCATCCTTTCCGCAATAGAATGCCTCAGGCAGATATGTTCTGAGGAGATGCGGATAGGCACATAATGGCAAAACTTGCCGGCATCTAGAGGCATTATGAAAATTACCACACTGAAGCCAGTCTTTAAATGATTATCCGAGACTAGTGTATGATCGTATGCTAACTGATAAAATCATGGAGCTAAAGAAGAAAAAGGACGTAGTGATACTAGCTCACAACTACCAGCTCCCAGAGGTTCAGGACGTGGCCGACTTTGTTGGCGACTCACTTGGCCTATCAAGGCAGGCGGCGAAGACGCCACACAAGACGATTTTGTTTTGCGGAGTTCACTTTATGGCAGAAACCGCAGCAATCGTCTGCCCGCAAAAAAAGGTTCTGATTCCCGATTTGGCAGCAGGCTGCTCGCTTTCGGATTCCATTACTGTGGACCAGTTACGGATGTGGAAAAGGGCTCATCCAGACGCAATAACTGTTGGATATGTTAACACGACAGCTGAGGTAAAGGCAGAGCTTGATTATTGCTGTACGTCATCAAACGCAGTAAATGTAGTCAAGGCCATTCCAGAAGACAGAGAGGTTTTGTTTTTGCCAGACATGTTTTTGGGTTCTTATGTGGCCAGAATGACGGGAAGAAAAAACATGCATGTGTGGGCAGGGGAATGCCATGTTCATGCCGGAATAAGATCAGACGATATTCACAAGTTACTAGACTCTTATGCAAGCTCAGAGCTTTTGGTGCACCCAGAGTGCAGTTGCACGTCACAAATAATGTATGATGTGGCAGTGGGCGACTACAATAACAGGCAGGTGCAAATCCTATCAACCGAAGGTATGATGAACTATGCAAAACAATCCGCCGCAAAGAACTTTGTTGTAGCAACAGAGACCGGAATACTCTACAGAATGCAGCAACAAAACCCGCACAAGACGTTCATCCCAGCCGCGCGCGGCGCAGTGTGCCAGTATATGAAGATGATAACGCTGGAAAAGGTCCATGCTTCTCTGCTTGAGGACAAGTACGAAGTCAGGATTCCAAAACATATCGCAGACAGGGCAAGGCTTGCAATCGAGAGAATGCTCGCGATAAACTAAGGTGTGATAAAGCTACACAACCAAATTCAAGATACTAATCCATAGAATCTAGCCTTGTATCTCAAGACTAAAGTCTATTGCACTTGCAGAGTTTGTGATTTTACCAATCGAAATCATGTCTACGCCGGATCTTGCAAATTCCTTGATGTTTTTTGAGTCAATTCCGCCAGACGCCTCAAGTCTCACCGTGTTACGCAACCCAAACTTTTTGAGGGCAGCGATTGTTTTCCTTATTTGGTTTGGTGTAAAGTTATCCAGCATTATTATTGGCGAGCCAAGCATTGCCGCAAGTACTGCGTCTTCTTGGTTTTCCACCTCGACTTCGAATATTTTTGATCTTTTCTTTGCCTTTTGGATGAGTTTTACAAGCGAACCTTCGGACGCGATATGATTGTCCTTTATCATTATCATGTCTGCAAGCGTAACTCGGTGCTTTTTTCCGCCCCCTATTCTTACTGCCTCCTTATCAAAAAAGCGCAGGCCTGGCGCGGTTTTTCGTGTAGAGTATACATCCACATTTTTGTTGACGCTTTTTGCCTTGCTGACAAGTTCGGATGTGAGTGTAGCAATTCCGCTCATCCTTGAGAGCAAGTTCAGCACCGTGCGCTCACAGCTGAGAATTGATCTTGCTGGTCCCCATATCTTCAGTATAGTTTGGTTTGGCCTTGTTTTTGTGCCGTCCTTTTTCAGAATCTTGACACGGCAATTTTTCATAGAAAACATTTCTTTCACAAATTCTGCACCTGCCACGACTGCCACTTGTCGCGATATTATTTTTGCAACAACTTTTTTGTTTGTGACAATTGCTGCGCTTATATCCCCACTGCCTATGTCTTCTGCAAGAAATCTAGCAAGCTCTTTTCTTACATTCATTTACAGAGTTGGTTTTTGTGCCTAAATAGAACCTTTTCTATCTGGCATAGATTGTTATTGCACAGTGGCTGGCCACATCTGGTCGGCCCCGTCGTTTGCTGCATCACCTGCGACAGACTGTGTTGGGATCCGTATTGTGAACCTCGAACCGCCACCAAGAATACTCGATGCGTCAATGGTTCCTCCGTGCTGCCCCACAATGCTTTTGCAGCTGGAGAGGCCTAGCCCCGTGCCTACCCGCTTTGTTGTGAATAAAGGCTCAAAGATCTTGCCTAGAAACTCTTCCGGTATGCCAACACCCGTGTCGGTTACTGCAATGGTTAAGAACTTGCCATCTGCGTCACAGGACGCCTCTATTGTTATTTTTCCTTCATTTTCTTCGATTGCCTCGATGGAGTTTACAATCAGGTTTACGAACACTATTTCGAGCTTTTCCGGGTCGCAAAATACCATGTGATCTTGCGGGGGCAGCTGAATTGTTATTTTTGATGGAATCGAGATTCTCTCTAGGGCATCGTGTAGAACCAGCGAAAGTGGGTAGTTTTTCCTTTTGAGCTGTGGCATTCTGACATAATCCATGACATCCTCAAGCTGATGCGACATTCTATAGACAGCCCTGTCCAGTCTTGCCCACTGGTCCTGCAGCTTTTCATCGAGTTTATCCCCCAGCTCGACTTTGAGGATTTCCGACGAGTTTTGGATTACGTTTAAGGGGTTTCTCAAATCATGTGCGATTCTAGCGGAAAGCTGTCCTATCGTAGAGAAGCGCTCGACTTTGAGTAACTTGTTGGTCTTTTGTTTGACTTCTTCTCGTAGCTGGTCTCGTTGTTGCGACAATGCTTGTTGTGTCTCCTTGAGCTTTGCCATGTTTTCTTTGAGCCTTGTGTTCAGATCGTCTGCTTCTTCTTTTGCCCACCGCAGCTCCTTTATTTTCTGGATCAGTAGGCGGATCAATTCCTCGTTGGACAACTCTTTCATGAAAAAGTACTTCGTGTCTGACACAGTTTTGTATCCTCCTAAATGTTAGTAAGAACTTGTGTGTGTGTTTGATCAACAAATTATTTAAAAGAAAGTTCGTAGGCACTAGGCAACTTTTAGCGCGTATTTGCCCTTCTCAGTGATTCCAAGGGTTTTTGCGATGTGTGAGTTTTGTGGATCTGCGACCAGAACTACTCCAGTCCAGTCAGGGGTCAGATCTGACGATTTGCAGAGAGGACAGACCTTTCCGACAAAGACATATTTGCATTTTCTGCATGCCATTTCTTTTACCATCTACTTTTTCGCCTCAACTAGCTTTTTTTTTGAATCTGCTTTTTCAGCCTTGTCAGAGTCGTCCTTTCCAGATTTCTTTATCTCTTCTGCAATCCACTCCTCTGCGCCCAGAAATGGCTGTCTGCAAGTTATCCCTATTTTGCCCATTGTAGCAGCCTTGCCAAGGGAGACTGCTGTAATTCTTGCGCGCAGCGTAGAACCGACTTTGAGTGTCCTGTTACTTTGTTTTGCAATGATCATTCCAGATTTTACGTCTGATTGTAGATAATCATCCATGACCTGCGATAGGTGCAATAACGCATCTGTTGGTCCTATTCTTACAAATGCTCCAAAATCCGTAATATCGACAATTTCTCCAAGCGTAATCTCCTGCAGCTTTGGCGTAAAGGTCAGCGCCTCAAATTCTACCCTATGATAAGTTCCACCATCTCCTGCGATCATTTTTCCCATTTCGTCGACCTTTGCCTCCAGAATCATGATTATGTAGCCAAGCTCCGCATTGATCATGCTTTCGTATTTTTCTTTAAGGATTGCAATAGCTGCTTTTTTCAGTGAGGACCCAAACATACTTGGCGGAATTCTCACAACATCCTCTAGAGACGATATAGAAAACAAGTATGTGCGAAACTCCCCGAGTTGAATTTATGAATCTTTGGGTAAATTTTTGGGATTTTATCCGTATTTTACAGATATAGTCTCTTGATATACCGGCAATTCAACTCCCTTGGCGTATATCACAAGTTTCTTTTCTCCGACGGTTTGAGGGATTACGACTATCTCGACTTCGCCGTTGTTGTCTGTGGACAGAGTGGAAACCACTTTTCCGTCAAACACTATTTTTGTTTCTGTACTGCAGATGGCTTGGCCGTCCATTTTTTGAAGATGAATCTTCAGTCTGATTGGCCTGAGCGGGTCTGCATAAATCTCCCTGACTGGAATTGTTTTTTTGCTCGCTTCTAGCTTGGGACGAAATGGCTCTGCGAGTCTGAGCTTGCCGGTAGCCTTGGTTTTAGCGGTACTAGTAGCACTTGTTGGTGATTTTTTTGCACCGCCAGTTTTCAGCCTTACGTAAAATAACAAGATTGCAAAGAGTTGCGACTCGATTGTCATTACCTTGTGTTTTTTGAGCGAGACATATGCAGCTACAAGTGCCGGAATTAGTGCAGCATAGCTGACAGTCGATTGATATATTCCCCATGACAGCATCATCCCCAAACCAAGCACCAGCATTTGCCGCATGCTGAGCTTTCCAACAACTGGAAACTCAAAGACTGATTCGTTGAAGGGACTGACGTCGTCAAACCAGAGCAGTTCAATGGATCTCAACGGATCAAAAGCGCTGCAAAAAATAAAAGGCGTTTTTGTCCATCCCTAGGACAGGCTGACTATTACCGATGAGGCGCTTCTGACCGTAGAACCGTCCGATGTTGTTGCGATGATTTCCATTGGTATATGATCCCCTATGTTGTGTGCCGTTATGGCAGTGCCGTTTGGATAAATTAACCTGGAGTAGACACTCGAGGTCTGGCCGGGGCTCATTGAAGATGGTACCGGCATGGCAGCAAAGGGCTGCACGCCGACTAGGCTTGTGTTCGTGTCTGTCTGAAGGTTGACTGTAGTTGTAGCGATGTGTTTGTTTCCAGAGTTCTTTAGTGTCACCGAGATGTATTCTTCGCCGTTTGTGCTTTTGATCAGTTGTGCGTTTTCTACAGAGATCACTCCCTTGAGCATGGCTACACTTGATGCCGAGTTGTATGCTGCGTATGCCCCAAGACCTGCTGCAACTGCGACACCGATTAGTATCAGAGTGGTAATGGCAGGTGCAATGCCACGCCGCATTTTGTGCGCTTTGCTCATCAGTGAATAATCCAGCGTTGTTTTTAAGGAAAAGGGGCTTTTTTGCGCCTTTTTGTTATCCAGTGATGAAAGGACTGGCAATCGTGGCGTCGTGTTTTTCGATGTGGGTTTTTCTGCTTTTGCAAAACGTTGTCGGCTTTTTTACGGCGTTTGTGTTTGCCGTTATTTTTATCGCGCTTGGCTTTGACGCCAAAGGCCTCTCTGTCAAGTATTGTCGTTGGCGCATCTTGATAAAAAACCTCGGGTTGGCATGGTCGGATTCGTCAAGGTTAAGAATTACAAAAATGACAAATGATGTCATAGTCAGTCTGGTAAGGCCGGCAACAGACCTCAAAATATTGACAATGATTCAAAAAATCATTAGCAAAAACCTTGCGTTTTTGGTGGGAGTTTCTGGAAAGACTGCTAGCCCAAAAACACTTGCGCTCCAAAGCGTCTCATATGCTGTTTTTTTGCTTTTTGTTACCGTTCCTTTGTCAATTGTTCTTGGAGTCGTCTTTGATAGGTTGTTTTTTGTTTTGGCACCAATGCCAGTTTTCATCATTTTTCTACCCTCATTAAGGCTGAGATTGAGTGGATCTGAGCGCAAATCCGCAGTAGATGATGAGATCGCGTTTTTTTCAGTGTACGGAA
Source organism: uncultured Candidatus Nitrosotenuis sp. (assembly GCA_964542205.1). Classification (GTDB taxonomy): domain Archaea; phylum Thermoproteota; class Nitrososphaeria; order Nitrososphaerales; family Nitrosopumilaceae; genus Nitrosotenuis. Next base: position 33,893 of record CAZITM010000005.1, on the reverse strand, counting down.
GTATAATGCAAACGATTGGAAAAACCCTCTACACATCAATGCTGCAGGTAATCGGAATGGGTGTCTTTCCGGTCATCGAAAGCGAGGCAAGGATGCTCAGACGCAATGTGGCATTGTTTGGCATGGATCAGAGCTCTGCTCTCAACTCACTTGCCATATCTCACCCAAACACGCAGTTCAGAAACTTGCTATTGGGCTATGTTTCGATGCAGAAAAGTGGCGGAGACGTCTGCCTATACATGGAGAGAAAAAGCGAAGAGTTTCTCAATGACTGCAAATTCAGGTTTTTCAAATACGCATCTTTTGCAGAGACGATTGGCGAGGCCACGCTTGTTTTGCTGAGCATTTTGCCGGTTCTTTTGGTCATGTCCTCGTTTTTGCTCGGACAGGACTCGCTAAGAGTTATGACAGGTATGTCATTTGTTCTCATCCCTACACTGACGGCAACACTCATCATAATAATCAACAACATTCAGCCAAAGACGTATGATAGCATTGGCTTTGGCTGGTTTTCACTTATAATCGGTGCAGTTTCTGGCACCTTCGGGTTTTTCATTGTGCGTGAGACGTGGTTTGCTTTGGCGCTGGCATCTTTTGCTGCTGCGGTTGCAAACTTCGTTTTTCTCTCCAGGCAGTTTGCCGAGATATCCATGATGCAGGGTGCATTGACGGATTTTTTCAGGGATGTTACCGAATACCGGAAGATAGGGATCGCAATACCGATTGCAATAATGCGAATCTCAAAAGAGAGAACATATAACAAGTTCTTCAATAGTGTTTTGCAAGAGATCTCATCGAAGATCTCATACGGTATGAATTTTGCGACAATCTTAGATTCTCTTAGGATTCGTTCATGGCACACAAGAATTTCCTTTTTTATTTTGGCCAAAATTACTGAAAGTGGTGGAGGAACACCCCAGATTCTTGAGCAGTTGACTGATTTCTCCAGCAAAATCACCCAAGCAAAAAACGAGATGATCGGCAGGGTCAGGATCTTTGTCTTTTTGGCATATACAAGCCCCTTATTGATAGTCTGGTCAAGCCAGGGAATGAGAGACCTTCTTGGTAAGATAACGCCTGAATACACGCGATTGGCAAGTGGTGCCGAGTTAGGCCTTGTTCCGTCGGCCGAGTTTCTCCAGATGGTAAACCTTTTGATGACAGTTTCGGCGTTGTGCATGGGAATAATCATGGCAAAGATAACGCACTTTACCGTAAAGCACACGCTTACAATTGCGATAACTTTGGTAGTTGCAGTTTTGTCTGTGTATTTGGTTCCGTTCCTTCCAAAGTTATGATTCCGATTACGTGTAATATTTTGAGAGGATGCCAACTATTTCTGGCAGGTCTTTGAGGCCTCTTGTACGACATTGATGTAGTAGCGCGATCCGTTTTTGCAAATCATCCCTTAGATTCACGCCAAGAGCATTTGCGGCAAGATGTGCCTTTACGCTCCTAGCTGCCAGCTCGTCGATGTCTGTGATTCTAAAGCCATCGGTTTTTTTGTCGTATTCAAAAACCTTGAGCAGCTCCACGGCTTCTGCGCCTGGCACCACCTCATCGACGCTGATGATTTTTCTTTTCGTTTTTTTATCTGCCGTCCTTAGCCGAGTCACGTGTGCGATAAACCAGAGAAGCATTTGCTGGCCTGGTTTTATGTTGATGGGCTCCGAGGCCAGTCTTTTTAGCGCAGATTCGGCGTTTGAGGCGTGAAACGTTGTGAGGCCCCCATGGCCGGTAGCAGCACTTTGGAATAGAAACTGAGCTTCTTGGCCCCTCACTTCGCCCACTATCTCAAAGTCTGGCCTCATCCTAAGGGACGCCTTTATCAGATCCATCATTGTGATGTCATAGTTCTTACTCTGTGTGATCAACGGGCTGGTGCGAGTAAACAGCCTCTCCCACCTATAATGCGGCATCTTTAGCTCCGGCGTTTCCTCTATTGTCAGAATTTTCCATCGTGGGTTTGTCATGACCATAAGCGCGTTGGCTATGGTGGTTTTTCCAGAGCCCGTTTCACCCACAATCAACCCAAACGCCTTTGCGTCAAGAAGCAGCCACAGATACGCAGCAAGAACCAAGTCCAGCGTACCAAACTCAAGAAGGTTTACGATTGTGAACGGTTTGCGTGAAAATCTCCGTATGTTGACGGTTGGGCCGGGAAACGACACCTCGCTTTCATACGTCGCAGTTATCCTGTCTCCTTCCGCAGTCATAGCATTTACAATCGGAAATGCCGCAGTAACACTGCCGCCTGTTCTTTGAATTATTTTTTGGATGTACGAGTTCATCGACTCGGCGCTGCCGAAAATTATGTTGGTATCAAGAATGTTAAATTCCGTGTACCTTCTGTGGATGACACCTACTGTCCTATCGAATCTCTCACACGTTATTTCCTCGATGTTTTCATCTCGCATCAGCACATCTAGTATCCCATAACCGACGACATCACGCACCAGATAGTACTTGAGCTGAGAAAAGGCAGCCCCCACCTTGTCTGAGATTGCAAGGGACTTTGCCTCATTCCAGATGTGCGTCTCAATATAGCTTACAGGGTCTCCCGATTTGAGAGGCTCCAAAGACAAAAACAACTGCTGCATCATTTGGTCATATGCGGTATGGGCCTCAACTGAGAGTTTTGGCTCCGATACTAGGTACCTGCCGTCTTTTGTGATAAAGACGTCTGCGCTGCCGACCTTGTACGACTCGATTACTTCGCATTGTCCAAGTTCAGCTGTATGACACATAACCGCAAAAGACGGAATGTTTAGGTTTCTGTTTTTTCTCACAACCTATTAAAAGAGCCCAACCTTAAAAGACGGGTTTGTGTTCCGATTTATTCCAGTTTTTTTAGAACTTCGGAAAAATCATTCAGTGGCACTATTTTCACTATGCTGATTGACGATATGCCAACCGCAATGCAAAACTGCTCTATGTCGTGGGCATTTTTTGCGTCAACGATGATTACCCATTGGTGTTCAAGCACCGACATGTAAAAGCCGACTAGCTTTGCGATGTTGAATTTCTTGAGGTTGGGCTTTATCTTTGCCCGTATGGAGGTGAACATTTTCTTGCTTTCCTTGTTGTTTAGCGGGCACGATTCTGGGCTGTGTGTGGCAAAGATTCCAAAGAGCACAATATACGCCCAAAGTCCATTTTTATTAAACTTTCAATTTTTAGGATAAAATGATCAAGCTCGGGGATTCGCACGTCCCAAGCTTTTTGATCACCCTTTTGCCGTCGTAGACGGCTGCCAATTCCGTGCCATTAATGGGTATGAATCCATAGTAGATTAGCTTTGCTTAAGAATTCTATTATGTTACCCGTAGCGATAAAAAATGGAATTGCCTAACGTCTTCTCTTCTTGGCGCCAGGCTTGTTTTGGCCAGGAGTCCTGTGAAGCACGAATCTTTTCTTGAAATTGTTCTTGTTTCTTAGAATCGATATTGTGCTGACCCTTTTTCGCCCTTCTACTTTTGGCGTTTGGCCCTTTACTTTTCCGGCCTTTGTAATAGATCCGTGAGTTGCCATGAATATTACCTAGAATGTTGTCCTTATGTGTCTTTACCAGTACTTTGCCTTGATTGTTTCGATTACTTTTTCGTGTTCCTGCCCCTTTCTTCTTGCAAATCTCTCCATAGCGCCAAGCGGGACGCCGCCAAGGGATCTTGCAAGTAGGTTAAAGAACTGTTTTTGGATCGAGGTCTGGCTGGTTCCTGTCTTTGTCATGAATTTTTGGATTCCGTACTTGAAGTTGTGCTGCCACGTCTTGTACATTACGCCAAGCTGTGGTGCGCTCATCTCGTTTCCGATGTTAAAGAATTCGGATTTTTCCAAAAGCCCTATTGGGACAAAGGTCAGCGGCGTAGTAGTGAACATTGAGTCTGGTTGTTCGCGCTCTAGCTCGCTGATGAGCTGGATTGTCTCCCACGAGTCCTCAGGGGTCTCGTCGTTGTCAAGACCCATGATAAGCGTAAATGCTGGAACCCAATAGTTTTCGTTCAGTGTTTTTACGCCTTCCTTTACCACCCAATGCCATTCCTCAGGCATAAACGGCGCAAGCTTTCTGTCCGCATATTTGCCAATTAATCTTAGGCTTCCTGTCTCAAAGCCGCACTGTATTCCAATCAGGTTGCCAGGCCCAGACTTGATTATTCTTGAAATGTTTGGAATCAGTTTTTCGTCTGCTATTGCACCTGCGAGTGTTCCGTGCGTTGGGTTTGTGTGCGTAACACCTGCATCCATCACTGCAGTGAAGAGCTCTTCTAGCGCCTCGCGGTTTGGCTCCATCTGTTTGCTTGTTCGCGGATCCATTCCATAAACGAAAATATCATCGCTATGAATCCACGCGTTTCTAAGGCCTCCCTTTTTGATGTTGACCTCGATTTCTTTTTTCACTTTTTCTGGTGGATAGTATCTGAGTGCGCGCAGTGTAACGTCGCAGAATTTGCAGCCGCGGCCGCATCCACGCATTACCTCAATCATTCCGTGCATCGATGGTTCTACAATATCTGGGATCTCGTCAACTTCTGGCCTGTCCCAAAAGTTTACAAATCTTCCGTGTAGTGTTTTGCCGTTGCGATTGAACTCTTTTATGTCCACCTTAAAGTCGCTTCGTTTCCTAAACGGATTCATGTTATCAAAGTCTCCGTTTATCAAATAATTGAAAAATCTTCCAGCATGACCGTCTATTTCCGGAGCAATTCCGCCAAGTTCACCTTCTAGAACTGCGTAAATTCCAAACTCTTCTATTTTTTCTGGGTCATAGTTGTACTGCCAGGTACCAGACGCCCCTGAGATTACCTTGGCGTTGCTGCCGTTTTTCTTTTTTGCCTCTATGATTTTTTTGTGCAGATACGCGTTATAGTATTCGTCGTATGAGATCTGTTTTCGTCCATAGGTAAAGGTCATGGTAACCGGACCCATGCCGAGCGGATCCATTTCATAGGTGCCAACCACTTGGGTTTCTGGGCCGATGAACTTGTCGACATGATCGGGGTGTGCGACAACTACCTCTTCGCGTTTAAAGCCGTCGCGTAAGAGGCCTGCCTCTACTTTTCGAAGCCCGTATGGAGCATAACTTGCGACGCCGTTGTTGTGCGGAATAGGATTGCAGATAAAATCAAAGAGAATCTTGGGCGTTACTTGGTTTTTTAGAATCTTATACCAAAAGCTATTGTGATCCCTGTTTGGGTCAAGAGCTGGTGCACAGCCAAAGAACGTTGCAAGCGATATTCCGCGGTAATTTGACATCAAAGTACGATCTGCGGTTAGTACTATCTTTGGGTGGGCCATGTTCTCTTACGCGTGTATTTTTTTATTTATTTTAAACCTTTAGGTGATGGCACGCCCAGTTGCAGGGCTGAATCTACATTCTAATAATTTTCGAGCATGCCGGCCTTGCTTCGGTGTGTATGCCCGAACTCTTTTGAGCTAGCAAGAAACTTGCCGTCAAAGACTGTTCCATCATGGCACACAAGCATGTCATCCATGCAGCAACTTCCGCAGATCCCTATTCCGCACTTCATCATTCTTTCAAGACTTGCCTGCACGAAGATCCCCTTTGAGTTTGCAAGATGCACCACTTTGTGCATCATTATTTCTGGGCCGCAGGTATAGATGGCATCAAATTTTTCGCTTTGCAGTAATTTTTCCATGACATCGGTTACAAACCCTTTTTGCCCGTAAGAGCCGTCCTCCGTGGTAACAACTATTTTGTGTCTGTTTTTTGCCAGAACTCTTTTTGCCAGCTCCTCAAAGAAGACCTCGCCTTTTGACTTGGAGCCCATTAGAATTGTTACGTCATTTTCAGGCCTGGCAAACTTTGCAAGGCGCATGAGCGGCACGAGTCCTGTGCCTCCGCCGACAAGCAAGAGTCTACCTGATCTGATGTCAAATGCGTTGCCATACGGGCCCCTGACACCGATTTGGTCGCCCACCCCAAGATTATAGAAAGCGGTTGAGGATTCGCCCCGTTTTCTCACCGTGAATGCCGCCTTGCCTTTTTGCTCCGATATCATCACACTCATTGGCAGCTCGTTTATCCCAGGAATCCAGACCATTGCAAACTGCCCCGGCAATACCTCGGAGAGTTTTTCATCGGAAATAACAATGGTACGCACCGTCGGTGTTTCGTCTATTATTTTTTCAATCGTACGAATCGCAGGAATCTTAGAAACGTCTTGCAAGCCCCACCATCTCCCCTATTTGTGAAAATCCCTTCTTTTTCATATAGTTTGCAATTCCGCCATTTATTTCAGAAAATATGTCTAGCCATTTGTCACCTATGGCGCTGCCCACCTGTATTGCGGACGCCCCTGCTAAGATGAACTCCACTGCGTCCTCCCAGCTAGATACACCACCACACCCTATTACCGGAACATCATACTTTGACGATATCTCGTAAACGCATCTTACGGCAACAGGCTTTATCGCCGCCCCAGACAGTCCTCCTATTTTGTGGCTGAGCAGCGGCCTTTGCGTCTCTATGTCTATTCCCATTGCACGGATTGTGTTTATTGCGGTGATAGCGTCGGCGCCGCCATCTATTGCCGCCTTGACAGTATCCAGATAGTCGGTTGTGCCAAGGCCTACCTTTGCAATTACTGGCGACTTGGTAGTCGATTTTACTTTGTAGACAATTTTTGTGACAAGCTCCGGATCGTCTCCAACTTCTAATCCAACTTTTTCGACGTGCGGGCATGAAAGGTTCAGCTCGTATGCTGTGACCTTGACGTTTTCAAACTGCTTTACCATGAATTCAAAGTCGTCTTCTACTGATCCTACGAGACTTATGATGATTGGAATTTCTTTGTTCTGCGAGATCATTTTTGCAAAGTACGGAGCGCCCGGATTTGAGAGGCCGACTGCGTTTAGGTATCCGCCTTTGATTCCCACTATAGTTGGGTTTGGATAGCCGTCCCACGGTTCCTTGCTTAGCGATTTTGAAACTACGGCGCCTGCGCCAGCTCGATATATCCTACCAAAAACTTCAAGCGAGATCCCCAAGATTCCCGAGGCAAGCATTGCTGGCCTCTCAAGCGAAATCGTTCCAATTGAGACGGAAAGGTCAGGCTTCACTTGCTTGAGTAAATCGCGTAGTCTTATAATAGTTGATTGGCTTCAAAAGATTGTTAGCTTTTTTAATGAGAGAATAAGACAATGCACTATGTATTTTGTTGTGCTTACCGAACTTGGCACCGTTGTTTTAGAGGATAGCAAAGTAGTCAAATCATTTGCGTTTGAGCATCCGGCCGAGGACTTTGTCAAGTCAAAGAGCGGCCAGTACAACCACTCTGCGCTGATTTCGTTTCTCAAAGGCATAAATTCCGGGTTTTTACTAAACGATGACGCCATTCTGAAGGCTCTCAAAAAAGAATCGCTCGATGTTCGCCACATGGACGAAAAACAAATGGACAAAATCCAAGCTACTAAGCCCCAGCTCCTAATTGACGCAGGGTTTGCAAAAGACAATTCCGATGCAATGGAAAAACTCCGCGACTTTGCACTCCAGCTCTCATCTGCAAGGGTTACCGAGATCTCACAGAGCCCCGACCTGCACATAAGCCAGTCAATAAAGGCACTAGACGAAATTGATGTTATGATAAACGGCTTATCATCCCGACTCCGCGAGTGGTACGGCCTGCACTTTCCGGAGCTTGACAACGTCATCGACAGCATGAACGGATATGCCCAGATAGTCATGGCAGGAAAGAGAAGTGATCTCTCAACCAAAGTGTACGAGAGCGCCGGGTTTCCAGAGTCAAAGGTGCAGATGCTTTCCGTCATCCAGGAAAAAAGCAGAGGCGGCGACATCTCAAATGAAAACCTCGCAATAGTCCAGTCGATTGCAAATCAGATCCTCGAGATGATCAAGATAAGAAAAAAGATCGAGGATCATATTGAAACTCAAATGAGATCACTGGCGCCAAACGTCGCGGCGATTTTGGGAACTGCTGTAGGGGCCAGAATTTTGGCAAAGGCAGGAAGCCTCAAGAAAATGGCAAGCCTTCCTGCAAGCACCATACAGGTACTTGGCGCGGAAAAAGCTCTCTTTAGGTCTCTAAAAACCGGAACCCAGCCTCCAAAGCACGGAATTTTGTTCCAGCACCCCCTAGTTCATGCAGCACCAAAGTGGCAGCGCGGCAAGATAGCAAGAGCAATTGCTTCAAAGGCCGCGATTGCGGCACGAGTCGATGTGTATGGAGGCGGGCTGAACACCACACTGCTTGAGAAGCTAAACGTCAGGGTTCACGAGGTTAGCGAGAAATACAAAGATGCTCCCCAGAGACCTGTGCAACCGCAAAGGGACGAGAGGCGAAGAGATGACCGTCGCTCAAGGGGCGAGTTCAGATCACGTGACAACTATAGATCAAAAGGAGAGTTTAGATCAAGAGGCCCCAGAAGAGAGTTTGGGAGCGGCATGAAAAAACGAAAAAAGGTTGGAAAGCGAAGATTCTGAGATTTTTTGGTTAAAGATAGACGGCCAAAAAAGACTCGCCACAATAAACTACGTAGAAGGAAACCAGGTCTACGGCGAAAAACTGTACAAAAAATCTGGTGTGGAGTATCGCATCTGGGATCCGTTTCGAAGCAAGCTAGCGGCTGCGCTGACAATAGGCCTTGACGTATTTCCGATAAAACGTGGAACAAAGGTACTGTACCTTGGCGCATCCACTGGTACGACTGTCTCGCACATTTCTGACATCGTAGACCACAACGGTATTGTTTTTGCAGTAGAGCACACGAGCCGAGTCGCGCGGGACTTTTTGGATCGTGTTGCCAGCTTGAGGAAAAACATCATCCCAGTACTGCATGACGCAAGGCACCCGGAGCAATACTTCTCGGTGTACGGAAAAGTCGATATCGTGTACTCTGATATTGCACAGCCAGATCAGACAGAAATCGCAATATCGAACTGCCTCAGATTTCTAAAGGATGGCGGTTATCTGTTTTTGGTCATCAAGACCCGAAGCATCGATGTCACACAGTCACCAAGGGCAGTAATTGAAAATGAGATTAAAAAACTGAGCTCGAATTTCTTGATAATACAAAACATCGATTTGGAGCCGTACGACAAGGATCATGCCATGATCGTAGCAAAGTATCACAGCAGTGGCTGACTCATCAAAAGCTTAACTGGAGCCCAGCTTTTACGCACAAAATTCGGAACTTTGCCGTTTTTTGCGACCCACCCCCTGACAAACTCGATGGTTCTTTCATCAGATGGGTAGCCGCTGCCCACCTCATAATCACGGTTTAGCTTGGCAATTGCTCGATCGCGGGTCACCTTTGCAATTATCGAGGCGGCGGAGACGACTACGAACCTAGAGTCGGCGTGATGGTACGACTTGATTTTGCCGGTTTTTGCAAGCAACGTAAGCTCGCTTCCAAACCTTTTTGCATTCACATCGCACGCGTCTACATATGAAATCGACGGCTGGAGCTTTTTAATTATTTTTGACATGTGCGATGCCTCGAGATAGTTCAGCTGGTGTTTTGCGACATACTCGTCGATCTGTTTTGGGGCAACCTTTGATACAGCGTAATCATCAACTAAGGTGACTATTTTTTTGTAGAGCCTCTCTCTTGCGGACGGCGTCAGTTTTTTTGAATCGCGGACTCCAAGATTTGACAGTGATTTCAGCTTGGATTTTTTTATCGAGACTCCGGCCACCACGAGGGGGCCTAACATCGAGCCCCTTCCTGCCTCATCTACGCCACAAACAATCACAACTCAGCTGAGAACATTGCGTATTAAACCGTTTTAGGTCGAATTTGATTCACAACTCTCGTCCAAGCGGAGCCAAGACAATATATGCCAAGCCCGAACCATCATACCAGTTGCAGACAAACCAGGGCAATATCATTACAATAACCGAAGGAAAAACCAAGATTCTAGTCCCAAAAGGGGCAATAGAAGACAAGGTGCCACCAAGAGATGTTGCCTTTTTTAACCCCAGGGCAAAGCTGAGCAGGGATCTATCCATCATTGCATATTCGGCGTTTTTGAGAGGTATTGAGAGACCAAAGATCTTCCTCGACGGCATGTCGGGGCTCGGGGCTCGCGGGCTGCGCGTTGCAAATGAGATAAGGGATGTCCAGGTTTTTGCAAATGACGCAAACCCAAGGGCACTTGAGCTTTCAAGAGAGTCCGCAGAACTTAACGGCTTGAAGAACTATTCCGTCTCTGAAAACGAGGTTTGTAGGTTCCTAAGTGCGTTTTCCACTGAGGGAAGCCGCGGCACGATAGTCGACATCGATCCCTTTGGTTCGCCGGCAAGATTCATCGAGTGCGGCATACGTGCCACCGCTCACAAGGGACTACTGTCAGTCAGCGCAACCGACCTGCAGGTTCTGCACGGCCTTTTCAATGACGCGTGCAAAAAAAAGTATCACGGCACCCCAATCAAAACCACATATAGCAACGAGATTGCGACAAGGCTCATACTTGGCATGATAATCACGGTTGCGGCAAGACTCGATGTGGAAGCGACACCGATTTTTTCAGAGACAAATCAGCACTACTACAGGGTGTACCTGAGAATCCTGAACAAGCCAGACACGCGTACAATGATCGGATTTATCGGACACTGTAGAAACTGCGGCAACAGATCTGCAACGCTCGACTCGGAGAAAAGCTGTAGTTTATGCGGCGCAGGTTTGGAACTGGCAGGCCCCCTTTGGGTTGGTGCTTTGTTTGAAAGAGAGTTCACAGAATCCATGTTAATGGAGGCTTCCAACTATCCAGTCGACAAAAAATGTGTAAAGTCATTGCAAAAATGTGTCTTGGAATCCCAGATGCCTGCATGCTACTACACACTTGATGAGATTGCCGAGGTTCTAAGGACATCGCCTCTTCCGCTACAGGAGACAATTTTGCGTCTGCACCAGAACGGGTTTTCGGCCAGCCCCACCTCGTTTAACCCTACAGGTTTTAGAACAAACTGCACAATAGACAAGATAAAAGAGATTCTTGCGCACTAGGGCCTGTATCCAAGGCAGACAAAGTACAGTTCACTGCTTGGCTTTCGTGATGCGTTTGGTTTTCGCAAATGTACCTTTACAAACTTTTTTTGCAGATAGTCTCGAAACTCCATGGAATATTCGCCGTCAAATACCTTGAACACCGCATTTCCCTTCGGTGCTAGGACTTTGTCCATTATCTTTGAGCATGAATAGTTCAGTGAGATTTGTTTTGCGTGGTCCATGGACCAGTGGCCTGTTATTTGAGGCGAGATATCGCAGATGACTGCGTTTGCCTTGGTGCCAAGATAGTCCAGGATCTCGTCGGCTACTGCCAAGTCTTCTACGCTTCCCTTGATAAAGTGTGCACCAGAGATTTCGTCCATGTATGAGGTATCAACGCCTACGACCTTTCCCTTGTTTCCCGCAAGTTTAACTGCTGCCTGCATCCATCCACCTGGCGCGCATCCAAGATCCACCACTGAAAACCCAGGCCCGATTATTCGATAAGAGTTGTTTAGCTCGAGCAGCTTGTAGATTGCTCTGCTTCGATATCCTTGCTCCTTTGCGAGCTTTCTATAATGATCACGTTTTGCGTCAACTAGCTTCATTGTGCATTCTTTTTCTTTGGTTTTGACAGCTCTGCAATACACCACTCCTCAATCCACTGACAGGTTCTTGGGCTTACCTCGCCGTCTAGGCTGCATTTTTGTTCAACGGGGCATACAAGGCACGGAGCGTTTTCTATTGATTCAGTGCTGACCGGCGTCTTTTTTATTTTTAGAACATATGTCCATCTTTTATTTTCAAGGATTTTTTCGCGAGTGATTATGCCCATTCTTTCGAGTTTTAGTGCGAGTCTTGAGCCATCCCTACTTGTAAGTTTGAATTTTTTCCAGAGATCGCTTTGCACCATACCGTCTTCAAAATTTGCCAGATATAGGCAAACGCGGTTTGTGAGCTTTTCCATGTCGACTTTGTCTATCTGAAAGTTCTCAATTTCCTCGTCGGTGAGCTGCTCTTCGAGTTCTTCCTCTAGCGTTTTTTCTGAGATCTCCTCTTTCTTTTTCTTTTTTTCTTCCTTTGTTGTCTTTTTGTCTTCTTTTTTCTTGTCTTTTGTTTTGTCTTTTGCCTTTTTGTCTTCTTTTGATTTTTTTTCTTCCTTTGTTGTCTTTTTGTCTTCTTTTTTCTTGTCTTTTTTTGGATCTTTTGTTTCAGCAGCCTTTGGTCGCGCCATGTTATCACCGGGTAATTGTTACTCGTTCTGGTTTCAATATATAGGCTCTGCCAAATCTTTGCAGGTCAATTAAAGACTATCCGCTTTGCATCTGTTAAGTGTATTTCGCTTGCAAGCTATTGAACGGTGAACTGTTGGCTTGTAGTTAGGAACTCGTCTCCGTTTTTATCAAAGAGCTGCGCCTCCAGTAGATACTTCCCTGGCACATCAATCCTTTCTGAGAAACCATCTCGTGTAGGCAGCACTCCAGATGAGCCATAGCACTGATCAAAGAACGCCCCCTGTTTTACTGCCTTTCTTTGGCCTGTGGAAACATCATAAATTGTCATGTATAGGTCGCCGCAGTCAAACTTTGGGTCACCCACCGAAACGCTGGCGCTTATCTGATCAGATGTAGAGTATTGCGCCTGAAGATCTGTGATTTGCATAGGACCAGATGCGTCTGGGCTTACTGCGACATAGCTGCGGTCTGGGTTTTGTAGCGACAGTGCAAGCACCGCACCACCATATATGAAAGAGAATGCAATCGGAATGACAAACACCAATATCGCCTTACCAGTTGCCAACGAATTTTTTGGCGTTGTGTACGTTTATAACTATTCTCAAAATCCGAGCGTAAAATTATGTCGAATAAGTTAAATCGTTGCCATCCAAATAGGCGCTAGATGCGTTTACGAAAATTCCGAGTCAGAGCATATAGGTGCATACACGATTCCGGCGAGATCAAAGTCGGCGACCTGGCCGCGTTTGTCGGAAGAAATGAGAGTGGCAAGACGACCATTCTGCAAGCACTTACGCTGCTAAACAAAGAAGAAAGACTCTCTGAGCTGGATCTGTGCGACGAGATGACAGAGGATCTCAAGTCCGAGATGACCATAGTTGAGGGGTATTTCCAGCTGAGCCCAGCAGAAACCAAGATAATAAAAGACAGATTTCCGCACCTTCCCGAGATTACCTCTCTGAAGATTTTCAGGACAAACAAGACACCTGGAGTTCAGTATGACTTTGGCGACATAAAGCTAAGCGACGAAAAAAACAAGGCGCTAAACTCATGGGAAAACTATACTGAGAAAATTCTCGACTTTATTTCCACCATTCCAAATCACATCAGGATACAGTTCGATACCAAGTTCTTTGAGGGCCCGCCTCCGACGGACAAGGCGACCTTTGTCAGAGAGATGACGGAGTTTAACAACAATCTCCAGTTGCTTGCTGCAGACGAGCCACAAATTCTGACAGAATGGGCAAGGTTCTACGCCAACAAGGAAAAGACGTACGACGAGCTCCTAGTTGGAACTTCGGAAAAAACGGCGCTAGAAAACTTTGTCTTAGAACACCTCCATCCGCGGTTCGTGTATTTTTCGGATTACAAAAAGATCTATGGAAACATAAACTTGGACGAATACATAAAGGAGATAAAAAGGCCTGAGGGCATCGATTATGCCGAGGAATTCGACAGGGCAGAAACGGTGAGAAACCTCTTTTACTTGGCCGAGCTTGATACCGAAAAACTTGAAGAATACAAGAACAGCCCACCAAAGCTAATCAAGCTCTTAAACACTGCAAGTAAAAGGCTCACAGACAGGCTGAATCCCGCATGGAAGGGCGATCCGATTCATGTCGATTTGCGTTATAACCCGGGTAACATAATGAGCGTAGTCATATCCGATGTGCACAAGGATGGAACTGTTACAAACACCGGCCTGCTCAGCAGGAGGGCCGAGGGATTCAAGTGGACGTTTTCGTTTATCGTGAACTTTGCAGCAGAGACGCAAAGAGCAGAGCTGAAAGAGGCAATACTGCTTTTGGACGAGCCGGCAAGAAATCTGCATCCAGCACAGCAGATGGGGATATCAGATCTTCTCAAAAACCTAGCAGGCTCAAACCAAGTTCTGTATGCAACGCATTCCCCGTTTATGATATTTGATTACACCCCAGGAAATCTCCTAGTAGTTGAGCTTGACAAGAGAAGGCACCTAAGCAGAATCTACTATGATTATTGGAATGCAGACGACGCGACACTCATTCCAATTTTATATGGGCTCTCGCGTGGACTGGTAGAGTCCATAGTGGACAGGGAGATAGGCACCAACTCAAGGCCTGTCATAATTGTAGAGGCAATGTCTGATGCGATGTACCTCAATGCGTTTGACAAGTTCCTAGAGGATCCGAACATTTCGATGAACCCGCTAAACGTGGTTGCAGCATATAACAAAAACTCGGTGCTGCCACTTGCAATATTTTACAGAAACCACGGACACAATGTCTTTGTCATACTTGACAATACATTGGAGTCAAAAAAGATAGCGGAGCAGCTAAAGGCAAACGAGTTTAACGACATGCAGATAATTTACCTAGAGCAGGGAGGCAAGTCAATCGAGTCCATCGAGGATCTCATACTTGCTGAGGACTATTTACATGCCGTAAACCAGACCTATGAAATCAAGCTAAGAAAGGAGGGTTTCAGAAATCTCACAAAAGAAGAGGTGTTGGCAAAAAACAAGAGGGGGATAGTCGAGAACCTGCGTAGCATATGGCGCGAACACAGAGACGATGGCTGGAACGATTTTGATGTCGAGGAGATTGCGAGATATGTGTGTGAAAAGATCGCCTTAAAGGAGGCAGATTTTCTCTCAGACAAGACCAAGGACCAGTTCAGGGGCTTTTTTAGGCTGCTTGCGGAGAGGATAAGACAGCAGCAAAATCTGACGGCACATGTTGGTTTGAGCAAGTACCAGCGGAGCAAGCCGAGATAGTCATTAAAGTATTTTACTTATGAATAATTCTTAACTCTCAAAAAGGGTAAATAAATATCGTTGATCAAATCAGGTAGAATGATTGTGAAATATTCAAAGTTAGTAGTTTTTGGACTAGTAGTTTTTTCGATATTTGCTTTTGTAAACACCTCGGTCTTTGCGGAGACTACCGCCAAGTCTACAAATTTTGAAAAGACCACCCTCATCGAGTTCACCAACAACGACAGCACTGAGGTAAAGACCGTAAGAATGTGGCTTGGTGCAGATGCCGGCAGTTTCAAGTCGTTCAAGACTGAAAAAGGCTGGACTGGAGTCAAGACACCGCAGGGAGTGTTGGTCTTTACAACCGAGGATCCCCTGAGCCAGGGTGAGTCGGTAAAGTTTGGAATAAAGACAGAAGTTGAAAATCCCGGGGTTAATTGGAAAAGCCTCGACTCTAACGGAAACGAGCTGACAATTGGAAAAGTAGTGGCAGGACAGATGCCACCAATACGAGACGATTCTCCACCACCTCCACCAATGGATAAAAAGCCCGCGGCCAGTTTTGAGAATGCGGTTTTTAGAATAATCCCAGACAAGCCAAAAAATGGAGACAATATTAGAATAGTTGGCGAAGGATTTCCGCCAAACACCAATCTTGACTTTTTAATCGACGGCGAAAAGCTGGAAGATTTTCTGACAGATTCATCAGGGCACCTAATTGGAAGAACCAAGGTTCCGGTCAACAAGGAAGCAGACAGAATCGAGTTTTCACTAGTCGACGACAGTGGCAACAAAAAGACAGTCAGCATCAGAATAGAACATAAAGAGACCCAGATGGTCAGCACCAAGACAAAGCGCCTGACGGTGGACCAAATGGTCGAAATAGTAGAGCCTGGACAGGTCGCACGCGCAAGTGGTACTGGAAAGCCCGGCTCTGCAGTAACAATAACTGCGCAAGATAGCTCTGGGAACAAGATTTACGAGGAAGTAGCAGCTGTGGATAGCCAAGGTAATTGGTCGCATGAAACTATCATACCCCCAAATGCGGCAATGGGCACAAGAAAGATTACGTTCAGTGATGGTGTGGACTCGATAGAAAAAACGCTAAGCATTTCCATATCAAAGACAATTCATGTCAAGTCATCCATGACAAAATACAATCCGGGTGAAAAAATGCTCTTTAACGGAACAGGCGTCGCAAACCAGCAGCTCGAAATAGTAATCAACGACCCAATCGGTAAGGAGATATTTTTTGATGTATTGAATCTTGGGGAGTCAGGGATAATTAATTTTGAATATCAGACCGAAGCTACTGCCACCAAAGGAACCTACACAATATTGTTTACACAGGGTGACGAGACAGCGATTTTACGCGTCGGCCTTGGTGAGTCGCCAAGCGAGCAAATCGTAGCAAAGTTCGACAAGCTCAACTATTCCACTTTAGAAAAAGCTGGGCTCACAGTGCAAGGGCCTGCAAACGCAAATCTGGCGCTATCTATAATCGATCCCTCAGACAAGGAAAAGCTAAAAGAGACAATTACGCTGGGCCCAGATGGTAGAAAGGAATACGAAATAGATCTATCAGGTTACAAAACAGGGGTTTACTCCGCCGTGCTGCAATATCAAAAGTATGAGATAGATGCAGTCTTTACGGTCGGTTTGCAGTTTGGCTCCGGAGAAATCAGGGTACAGGCAACAAAACAAACATACCAACCAGGAGAAAGCGTAGTTGTTTTGGGCTCCACCAGTCCAAACACGCTTCTTAGCCTTGCTATGATAGACCCAGACGGCAAGGTATTCAGAGACAAGGATCTCTTTACGGACAAGACTGGCACCTTCCATGAGGGAACGTTTAGGATTCCTAGCAACGCAAAACAGGGAGTTTGGACTATCAAGGCAAGCAGTGGTGCAAACCATGCCGAGGCAAAAATAACGGTCGCAGGCACTGTGACTGATAGTTTTTCCATCAAAACCGACAAGACGACGGCGTACCATGGCGGTGAAATAATGACAATTTCCGGAACAGGTGGTGGAAGGGCTCAGACCACAATTATCAAGATATTCGACCCGGCAAATAAAGAGATACAGGAGCTCATCATGGGTTCAACGGATGCTGGAACCTTCCAGACAATTTGGCCTGTTCCGTTGGGACTAGAGCCAGGTACCTACAAGATCGAAGTCACACTAGGCCCTAATACAGCAGAGATCTTGTTTTCGGTACAGTAAAATCAAATTATTGAGAACCCTTTTTATTACTGTCCTAAAACCTAAACGATGTGAATCTCCAAAACATCATTGCGGAGTATGAGGATTTTCCAAAAAAAGGAATTCTTTTTCGCGACATCAGTCCCATTTTAAAGAACCCTGCTGCCCTGTCGCACATGATAGATGAATTTGCAAAAAGATTTCACGCAAACGATGTAGATGTATTTGCGGGAATCGAATCGCGCGGATTTCCACTTGCTTGTGCGCTGAGCTTACGTTACAACAAGGGAATGGTCATGATAAGAAAGCAGGGAAAGCTACCCGGTGCCACCATCAAGAGAACATATTCCATAGAATATGGAAAAGCCACAATGGAGATCCAAAAAAACGCAATCAACAAGGACCAGCGAGTGGTGATTTGTGATGATCTGCTAGCCACCGGTGGCACCGCAAAGGCTGCCGCAGAGCTGATTGAGCGATTGGGCGGGCGCGTCGCAGGATTTGCATTTATTGTTGAGCTGACCGAATTGAACGGCATAAAGAAGATAGAAAAATATCGATGCGAGTCCCTGGTGAAATACTAGTGGAACAGGCAGAGATCGGTATTTTTGGCGGCACTGGGATCTATGATCCAGGACTGCTAAAGGAGGCAAAAGAGGTAACCATAGAGACGCCGTACGGCAGGCCATCAGATGCGATCACGGTCGGGATTTTCAACGAAAAAAGAATAGCATTCATGCCGCGGCACGGAAAAAAACACACCATACCCCCACACCTCATAAACTACAGGGCAAACATTTGGGCTTTCAAACATCTCGGTATTACGAGGATAATAGCCCCATCTGCAGTAGGCAGCCTAAGAGAGGAGATTGCGCCTGGAAACTTTGTCTTGCCGTCGCAGTTTATCGATTTTACAAAGTCCAGGAAGGGAACGTTTTCAGACGACGGAAGCGTAATCCATATCTCGGTTGCTGACCCCTTCTGCCCAGAGCTCCAGTCCGCAATTCTTGGCTCCGCAAAAATACAAAACATTCCCATGCACACAGGCAAGACATACGTCTGTATCGAGGGTCCCAGATTCTCAACAAAGGCAGAGTCCAGGTTTTTTAGGACAACTGGAGCAGACATAATTGGCATGACGCTTGTGCCAGAGTGCCAGCTTGCGCGCGAGGCTCAGATATGTTATGTATCAATATCCACTGTCACGGACTATGATGTGTGGGCCGAAAAACCAGTCACCGCAAAGGAGGTCCTTGAGACGTTGTCAAAAAACGTCCAGAACACAAAAAGGATCCTCACATCGGCCATTGGCCAGATTCCCCACACCAGAAGTTGTCATTGCGCAAAGGCGCTAGAAGAAGCGGAGTTTTAGCCGTCTGCAAAGGATTCCTTTTTGAGTCCTTCTGGCAGCGTGATGTTTCCCTCTACTAGGTTTTTTTGCAAGATATCGATGACGGCATCCACATCATATCCTAGTTTTTTGAGCTCTTTTTCTGTGGTCTTTGAGATTTTTGCGCCTATGTTGTGCCCGCCTATTCGCCCAAACGCGATTGCGGAAAACTTGAATGTGATACCGTCAATGGCAAAGGTTCCCGTAATCTTTGCCGCCATCTGGTTCCCCTTTACATCATTTACATGCACTTCTACTTGCAATCAAAACACCTAGATTTCTATTGCCTTGTTGATGTTATCGTCAATTAGAAAGCTTGCATGGTTTGGGTCGTCTACGGCGTAGCCTTTGACTGGGATCTCGATTATTTTGTCGTCGGGATTCTCGACCTTTAGCGTCCCGTTTTGCTTTAGTTTTACGAGCTTCCAGCGATCCTTGCCCTTGAATAGTTTTCTTACCAGAACGGCCCATTTTTCGTCCGGTTCTATCTTTGGCATTCCGACATAATCCACAATTGACTCTATTCCAAGCTGTTTTTCCTCACAGAATCTTTTCTTGCATACTGCGCATCTCCACACATCGACTGAGCCGATGGTCTTTTCGTTAACGTTGACGTTGGTCACCCCAAGGTACGTTATTTGGTGCTTGCAGGTTTCCGTGTCTGCCATCGGATTTTGGCGCAAAAAAGGACTATTTAGTCCTTGCACGCTCATAATGGATCTCCAAGGCGACGCCGATGTTGTCCACAACAATATTTTTCTTGAACGGTATGTTTTCCTTCTGGCACATCTTTCTGTACATGTTTACTGCTGTGAATCTTGGGTGCATGGCCTCAAAGACGGTCTCGGAAAGATCTATGAATCCGCCTCGCTCGATGAGTTTTTTTGCTGTGCGAATCGATTCGTCATAGCTTATGCCGAGATCGGAGGCGATCTGCTTTGCGTCCATCTTGCCTTTTGTCGTTACGAGCAAAAACACCTTTGCTTCGATCGGGCTAAGCCTTATCTCGTCAACCAGGTCTCGCTCTATTCTGTCAAGAGACACACAGACCATGATCTGTCTTTATAATTAAATTTGAGTCACTGCTGCTTTATTTTGAAAAGTTTCTTTGAGATCTTTAACGAAAAGCCCATTCCGATAAAGTGTACCGCCGCGCCTACAACTAGTGCCAGTATCTTGTCACCCAGCACATACCAGCTTAGGAAAAAGGCGGCAAGCGACGGAAATGTGATTATTGCGCCAATTATCGAGCCCTTTAGAAATATGTTCTTGGTTGGACTGGGGGTTGTCTTGTTTTTGTCCACGTGTTGTGGTTTTTGCGCCTAAATAAAAATCGAAAAGGCCGTATATGCTTTATATTTAGTAGAGCCCAAGTCAGTTAAGAAGTGGCCAGCTACAAGAAGTCATACTCCAATGAGCAGTCGATTAATTTCATAGTGCCAATCATGATTATCCTGTTTTTGGGCATAGTCTACATCATGTCCTTGCGCTACGGGCATGGCTCGGTCAGCTTTATTTTGGTCGGCATCGCCGCTGCGACCATGATTTACTGGGGCTTTGTGCTAAAAAGAATGACAAAGACTGAAAAGCCAAAGTACAGTGCAAGGGAATCTGAGAGCAAAAACTGGGTTTACGACCTAATCAAAGGAAACGACGAGATTATTTTCGTAGCCGAGGTTCCTGGGCCGGACGACAAGATAATGGTCAGGCTCATAGAAGGCGTCTTGTATATCCGTGGCTCTAGCAATTTTTCAAAGGAAGTGCCAATAGATGGTTCTGCCGGAATGCAGATCGTCGATTTCAAGTACAGAAACGGCGTCCTTACCCTGAGAATCAGAAAACCTACAGACTCTTAGCAAGCTCTAGTTTTTCTGGCAGGTACTTGTCTGTGATGTTTGTGAGGCCGTATTTTGAGAACGCCTCAAGCTCCGCTTTTCGTTTGATCTTTAGAAATATCTCGAGCTCCTTTTTCCAGATGCCTTCTTGGTATCTCGGGTCTTTTTGCAGATCATAAATTCTTTTGATGTCGGACTCTGTCATCGGTATGGTCGGCAGCTTGTATTTGTCAATGTCCGATGCCCACACACCCAACCATTTTGCGTCAGGAACAGTCAGCTCTCTTAGGTGCGCTGCGTTTGCAGAGCCGGATTTTATTACCATCGCAATGTGCTCACCGTAGACGTCACCGTCTGTAAGTATAACCACCGGAAGTTTCATTTGCTCATGCAGTCTTTTTAGCAGGTATCTGGTAGAGCGTGGCGCCTGTCCTGCCGTATCAATGATTATTGCCTTGAACTTTTTGTCTACTTTTTCCTCAACGAATCTGGTAAATAGCCCTCCTTTTTCGATTGCAATGACGAGCTCGGCGCTGGTATCGACAAGCTCGGCGCTGCTGAGGCTTGGCCCTATCAGGTATCCGTCTGGGTGGTCCGAGAGGTTTGTCCTCCTTCCCTCATAGCCCGGAACCGTATATTCTATAGTGAGGTCCCCAAAAACGCTGCTTCGCTCCTCTGGAAATATGTGAAAGTCCTCGCGTGGCCTCGCAAGCACCGCCTCAAGGTCGACGATTATGTTGTCTGATTCTGGCTGGTCCTCAAAGTCGATTTCAAAGGCCTGGGACGAATAATAGATGTCCCTAAGGGTCGACGACTTTTTTTCGTGCACGAGCCTGTTTGCAAAAAACGCAAGCCATATCAGCTGAGTAAACGAGCGAAGCTGCGCCATGTTGCGCGAGCTTCTAAGGCCTGCGGCCTTGCCAAGCACGTACTGGCGGAGTTTTTTGTCGTAGACTATGTTGTTGACAGACCTGCTCGGCACGTAAAACTGCGGGAACTGGCCCTTTTCCAGATCGTTGTAGATCTTGGCGCCTTCTGCTCTTAGCAAATCCAACAACGAGTCGCGTTTTGCGGACGCGACCTTTTCTGCCTTACTCTTGGGTTTCGACATTTGTGCTCAAATCCTTGATTAGTTTCTTGTAGTCGGGTTCTTTAGTTTTACCTGCTAGCTCCGTTGCGAATTGTGCGATTTTTGGCAGGTATTTCTGGTACAGGTTGCTTCTCTTCTTTTCTATTTCTGCGAGGCCTCTCTTTGACATGTATGCGGACAGTTTTCTTGACAGAAACTGCAGTGCAAGTCTCAGCTCTTTTTCTATTTCAGGCCTGTCGGCGACGTTTTCTTTGCCCACTGTCTTGTAGGGGATCCTAGTGGAGCAGATGTGGCTCACAATCACAAGTGGCGAGTCGTTTTTTATCTTGTATCTTGACCAGTCGGTTTCATTTACTACTTTGAGCACGACGTCGCTTCCCTCGTCATAGAGAAGTGGGATTCGGTTTGCAAAGCGGTATACCGTTATTTTTCCTGGCGGGATCTGTCCGCCGTACGCAATTCCCATCTCGACTATAAACGGAAAGCCAGAATACGCCGAGGCGCTGCGCTGCACCACTTCATAAAAGTCAGGCTTGAAGAATTGCTCTATTCCCTTTCGGAGTGGCTCTTCGCCAAGGGGCGCAAGGCAGCTTGGGTCGGGCGACAGAAAGTCCTCGTATTTTTGAAGCGAGTCGCTAAGCTGGACAAGCTCCTCGTTGGAAAACGAGCCTATTCGCTTTTCTGCCTTCAGGTTCGCAAACTCGGCAAATTTTATCGCAGTCGCCTGACCTATGCGCTGGAATCTTTTGGTCAGAAATGTCGCCAGTGTCTCGCCGGATACGGTGTTTGCAAGTTGCTTGTAGTATGGGCTAGACTTCGGCATGTCGATGGTTACCGACTTTGATTCGCCATAGTCCCAGTATGTGAGGTGTTTGTGTATAAGGTCGACGTCATCGATCCTTATTTTCATGACCTTGTCAAAGTCCATCTTTAGAAATGACATTAGTGCGACTATGACTCGCACCGGCCTTGAGAGCGAGGCCCATTTCTTTTCGGCCTTTGCCATTATTCCCTCAAAGTTCAGATTCTTTTTTGCCAGCCCCAATTCTTTTCGAACCTTTTCTATCATGGTGTTATCAATTGACGGAATCTGGTAATGTGTATCAATGATCATCCGGCGTATTGTTTCGACGTCTACTCCGTGTGGGTGCGGCCGAATAATGGTTGGTGCCGGTGGCATCACGTCGACAATTCTTTTGTACTGGAATCTCTCTCCCTTTGGATCATCAAACGTTATTGTCGCATATGGAGTGATAAGAGAGGTCTGGTACACATAATCACGGATTTTAGCGCCGGCCTTGGAGTAGTCCCCCTCCAGGGTTATGCTGACTGAGAGTCCTTTTTTGTTTGTCTCTTTTGTGGAGTGTTTTCGTATCACCGGTTTGTTTTTTTGAATGTCAAGCATCATCTCGTATTCATGACTTGTTTTTGCGTCGACTGAGCTCGACACAACTACTGGCTTGTTTGTCGTGATTTGGCCATAAAGAATTGCCATAGTTGCACCAAGGCCGAACATTCCCCTTGCCTGTTTTAGGCCAAACTTGGAGCCATAAAGTACGGTTCCAAACGCCATCGGAATCTGTTTTGATTCCATTCCTGGCCCGTTGTCCTTTACTGTTAGGACGTATTGTTTTGGATCCGGTTTTTCTGCGTCGACTGGCTTTATTATCAGATGGACGTCAGGTAGTATGCCCCGCTGGTCGCACGCATCGAGTGCGTTTTCCACAAACTCCCTTACTGCGGTATATAGCGAGCGTGTTGGGTTACTAAAGCCTGCGAGATCACGGTTCCGGTAAAAGAATTCGCTTGGTGATATTTGGCTAAAGGTTTCCTTAAGAGACATCGTCGGTTTCCCACAGTTGTAATTTTGCTAGCTTTTCTTTTCGTTTGCTTGCCTCCAGTCTCCCGTAGACGGCACCGTGCTTGCTGCCAGAAGAGATCGAGCTGATTGCAGATATTGCCATTTTTATCCGGTGCGGCTCGCCGATTATCGAGACGGTTTTGCCATAAACGCAGATACTGGTACTGGTAAGATTTTCCATGTTAGTTCTTGCCCTACCTCCCTCTCCAATTATTCTTCCTTTTATCCTTTCAATTTGTTGTGGTGACTTGCCGGCAAAATCTCTAAGATCTATCACATGCAACGAGTTTTCTTCTTTTAGTAGGTTCATCGCCACCTGTGGTGAAAATCCGCGGCCTATCGCAGTTACAATTTCCACAGCCTTGAATGGCTGAATCTGATCAACAGCGCCTGCACTTTGAACTTCGATTTCTCCAGACTTGCTGTCGATGTTCAGCCGTACGGAACAATTTTTTTCAATTTGCAATTTAACCTTGCCAGCTCTGCCTATGAGGGCACCTACCCGGTCTACTGGTATTCTTATTATTTTTTCAAAGATCATGATATTATTTTTGCGAGTACGTCAGATGGGTTTTCAACTGTTAGTCCTCTTTTTGCAAAGAAGTATGACACATTTTTAATGTCTCTTTCGAGAAAGTTTTGAGCATTTGGGTGCATTGTGTCGACTGCAGATCCGAAATCAAACAAAACAAGGCCGTTTTCTGTTTTGAAGACGTTATATTCGGAGAGATCGCCGTGTACAAGCTTTGCTTCCTTGTAAAGCCTTTTGGTTATCTCGATTAGCTGGTGGTAGTCGTTTTCATCGACTTCGGTTTCATGCAGAGTCGGTGCTGGGATACCGCCTTTTCCTATAAACTCCATTGCAAGGACATTTTTTGATACGCCGATGGGCCTGACTACTGGAAGGTTCCTTTTTATGCACTGTTGCAGGTTTCGGTATTCTTTTTTTGCCCACAGGTAGACTAGGTTTCTTGTCCCCTTCCTTATGCGGGAGAATCTCGGATCCCCTATGATGTAAGGGGCACGTTTTTTGAAATTCGAAGTCGACACCAAGTAGACCTTTAGTGCAACATCCTTTCCCTGCCCATCCACTGCCCAGAATACAACCGACTCTTTTCCTGCGCGGACTATACCGTTCACGTATGCAATTACTTTGTCGTTGATAAGTTCATACAGCGTAAACACCGTAGATTTGTCAAGAACCTGATTTACTGTCTTGAATTTTTTAAAGCCGTCTTGGAGCGATTTTCTTTTTTGTTTTGAGAAGATTTTATCGAATTTCTGATCTAGGGCGTCGTTGTTTTCAAAATTTTCAAGATCTTCATCAGATGACATAATTGTAGATCAACGTTGCGTGTTAGAAGTCTTTTGGAAGATGGTCGTTATCTTTAAGCCAGTCCACCTGTGCCAAGGTGAATCGCCATATGATGTCACCCCTGTCGTCCTGCTTGAAATCCCATGGTGCGATGGTAACCACATCATTGTCGCGAATCCAGATTCTTCGCTTGAGTTTACCTCTGATTCTGCCGCGTCGCGTCTTGCCGTCGGTGCACTTTACCAGCACCTGGTCACTTCCCAGTAGCTTGATGACGCGCCCTAGCATCTCGCCTTGCTGCGGCAGCTGGATGTCTTTTAGCTCACTTTCGTTTAGAACTTTTCGCTTTCCCAATGTTGTGCTTAGAGAATTTTTGTATATAATTGTGGTGTTACATTTTGAAAACAATTAGAAAAGGAACATTATCAATTATTTTGACTCCCTGTCTGGTGCCTATCTGGAGGTTGATTGACATCTCAATTGTTTGCGTCCCCACCATGTTTATGATAGAGCTGTTTCTCATCAGTTTTTCAGCTTCGTCGGCGTCTACGAGTCTTTCTCCGTAATAGCTTTTGCTTATGTTGATTTGCAACTTTTCCTTTTTTAGAACCCTTCCGAGCAGTTCCTCGTCGCAGATGTTTAACATTCTGCTGTTTTGATAGTTAGAAGTTCTGACAAAAAATCGCATTACGCGTATTTACCTTTGAGTGACGATTTTGCGCCGCAGGCCTCGCAGACCAGAAACGAGATTCTGTTTTGTCGCTCTATTTTTGTGTCGGGGCTTTTGCATGTTGGGCATTCAAGATAGTCTTTTACGTAAATTTGTAACAGGCTAATAAAGTCGTGCGGCTCTCTTCGTCCGACAAAGATCGCCTTTTCGCCGCTGCGTTCTGCAGGAGTTGCAAATTCTTTTGATAGGTACTGGAGAAGTTTTTCCGGGTCTCGTCGCATCCTCTTTGCAAAGTCGGTAAAGTTTCTCAAGATGGTGCGCTGTCCTTCCCACATCACATCGGGCACGGGAAGCTCGAATCTCTCGCCGCTGTCAGATTTTTTTTCCGAGATCTTGTCTTGGATCCGCTTTAGAAGCTTCTCATAGTCCGCTTTTGTCAACAATACGGATAGTTTCCTCTACCTATATGAGCTTAAGTCAAAAAGAAAGAGTGGTCAGCGTCTCTATGGACTGCCGATTCGGAAAACGTTTGTTCCACACTTTGGACAAGTGCCCTTCACGGCAGGGCGTCCGTTCTTTAGCTTTGTTACTTTTGGATCTTTAATCTCCCTTTTCGCTCTGCATTTTACACAGTAAGCTTGCGCCATTATGTTGTGGTCTACGAGCTGCGTATATTTAGCAAGCGGCTGTAAAAATTATTTAACTATACGATGGATGACTCTCAATTTATAATGTAAAACTCGCACAAAAATCGATTTATTTTATAATAAATTGTATTTTTTAGCAATTAAGCTCGTTACGATCACAAAATAGAAAATTTTAGCAGAAAACGACTGGAAATCTTACGAATTTCAATTACCGTTATATGCGACAGTTTTCAAAAAATACCAGCTTGCAACCACAAAAAGGACTCATCATAACCGGCATAATACTCGCTGCCATAACCGCAGCAAGTTTTGCCGTCTGGGTCATCCCGCAAGAGACCCAGACCAAAATTATCGGCCCTGACGCAAAAGAGCATCTTGATGCACTAAAAGAGCAACAAAGAACGGTTTCAGACACGGCATCTGAGGAATTCCAAAAAATGCTGTCAGGCGAGATAACACCAGATGAATATATCGATAGGGCAAAGGCCTCATCATCACAGGTAAACTCGTTTATCATAGAGACCATAGAAAGCGATGTCGCCCCCGAGTGGGAGAAGAGCTATTCAGAGTTTGCAGATGCGCTGCGAAGCTACAACACATACCTGCGTGAGACAATAGTTACTGCTGAAAGGCTCAAGTCCGATGCTCAAGCAGACATTAGCAAGGAAAAGTCGAAGCTTGAAGAGTTCCTAAAAGACGTAGAGGAGTTCCTCAGGGGCTCCGATGCCGCAAGGCCGTCATAATCACGCCTGCATTCCTATTTGTAATATTTTCAAACGTTGGAAATCATTAATAGGGAATTTGATTAGATAGAACATCGTTGTCACTCAAGGATACAAAGCTAGTAAAGGATCTGGAAACGCCGATAACGGGCAGACTTTTGGTAATCTGCGTAGACAGAGACAATGACGTGGGCGAAAAGGCAGGCGTGGTAACTCCAGTCGTTGGAAGAAATGCGTGCATCGAGGCCGCACAAAAGCTCGCCTTGGAGGATCCTGAGGACGCAGACGCAAACTCGATCTTTTTTGCAATAAAGACGTATGAGGACCTAGCCCGCAAAGGCTACCAAGCAGAAGTAGTAGTAGTTGCAGGTGTCGGCGACAGGGGAGTTCAGGCCGACGAAAAAATAATACGCGAAGTAAAGACTGTTCTGTCTGGATTTTCTGCAAATGGCGCAGTCATTGTGTCGGATGGTGAAGACGACGAAAGTGTCATTCCAATCATACAAAATGTCGTACCAATAGTCTCGGTGCAGCGGGTAGTGATGAAGGTAAGCAGGAGTGTGGAATATTCGTATGCTGTGTTTGGGAAATATCTCAAAATGATTGCGTACGACTCCAAATACTCCAAGTTTTTCCTAGGAGTACCAGGAATCTTGCTCCTCATCGGCGGAATTGGGACAGTGTTTGGGTATACTCAGGAGATTTTTGCAGTGCTGGTAAGTATTTTGGGCGGTGCATTTTTGATCAGGGCATTTGATATTGACAGGGCTTGGTCCACATGGGCAAAGCCGACACCTGCAGGTCTCATCAGAATGTTTACAATGGTTGCCGGAATACTGATAGGTCTTGCGTCAGTTCTTTCCGGGTTTTCTGCAATTAACACAAACATACTAGATCCACACATTCTGGGTTCTGGGGTTCCAAACATATTTGTTGACAAGGTCACCCTTGGGCAGTTCTTTGCCGGGGCCTTGCCGTTTTTGTGGATTGGAATGGGCTCGATTTTTGGCGGGATTTTACTCAGTAACTGGCTAAAAGGAAGCCTCCGGCAGATAACGGACATTTTGAGAATGATTGTGCTAGTTGCACTATACCCCACGGTATACCAGTTTACCAACCTCCTTATTCATGATGAGAGCTCGTTTACTCTGATTCCTCCGTTTCTTGTAGGCCTTGTGATAACACTGATATCTGCCACCTTCTTATTCCGCAAATATAGGAAGAAGAAGGGAGGAGAGGTATTATCGGAATAAAAAAGACAACACTTTACCTCTCAGGCTTTTACAAGCTGTACGCCCAGCGACTGGAAAAAGAGATCAGAAAGCAAAGCATTCCAAACCACCTAGCAGTAATCTTGGACGGAAACAGGAGATGGGCAAAGAGGGCACTGGAGTCAACCCACCAGGGTCACTTCAAGGGGGCCGATACCGTTGAGAACTTGCTGGACTGGTGCGAGGAGCTTGACATCAAGATAATCACGTTGTATGTGCTTTCTACTGAGAATCTGGAGCGTGATGATGAGGAGCTAAAGTATTTGTTTGAGCTCATACACCAGCGACTTGAAAAACTCTACAACGACCCCAGAATTCACAAAAATAGGATGCGTGTAAAGGCAATGGGGAGATTAGAGCTTCTTCCAGAGTCCATAATCGATGTGCTAAAGAGACTCGATGATTCCACAAAGGGCTACGATCGGCACTACCTCAACATCGCAATCGCATATGGGGGCCAAAACGAGCTGGTCGACGCAGTAAAAAAAATCTCGGCAAGAATCAAGGACGGAAGCATCGATGTTAACGACATAAACAAAGACGTCATAGAGGCAAATCTGTACACGGCGCACCTGCCCCAGCAGTCGCCAGACCTCATACTGAGGACATCTGGCGAGCAGCGAATGAGTGGGTTTTTGCTCTGGCAGGGAGCCTACAGTGAGCTGGTCTTTATGGATATATTTTGGCCCGAATTTAGAAAGATTGATCTTTTGAGAGCGATTAGAACCTACCAGAAAAGAACCCGGAGGAACGGCAGATAGTGCCAGAGTTCGACGAGAGATCCGCGGGAATAGTTCTGTACTGCCAAAAAAACGGCTCGACACAGTTTTTGCTTTTGCATTACCCGTCAGGACACTGGGACTTTATCAAAGGTAGGATAGAAAAAAATGAGCAGCCAAGAGAGGCCGCAATGCGCGAGGCCCGGGAGGAGACGGGTATAACTGACATCCAGTTTGTCGATGGTTTTGAGGAAAAGATCCAGTACACCTACCAGTTTGACGGCAGGACAATAAAAAAACAAGTGATATTTTTCTTGGCAAAGACATCCACTATGGATATCAAACTTTCGGACGAGCACTTGGATTTTGTCTGGCTTGGGTTTGACGATGCATTTGAAAAGACCACATACCAAAACGCAAAAGAACTTTTGAAAAAATCAAAGGCCTTGGTCTTTGGCTAGCTCCGACATTGCGCGCGCAACCTGCCTTGGGTTTTTTGAATTTAGAATTGTCCTTCCCACTATCAGATAGTTCGAGCCGGATTCCATCGTCTTGCCAATGTCACCTCCCTGCGTTCCGATTCCAGGGGAATAGATGTTTAGCTTGCTTTTTTTTCTGCAGTATTGGATTATTTTTGGAAATGTCGCGCCGACTATGATTCCGTCCACGTTAGTTTTTGAGGCCCATTGCAAAAACAGCTGATAGAGTGTAGTCTTTGCGCCAACTTTGAGCTCGTATGAGAACCGTGCCTCTGGCGCGCTCATGTGGCAGAGGGATATTATTCCTTTTTTGTTGTTGTGCGCAAGTTTGGTCAGGTTCTCAAGGCTTTGCTGTCCCATTATCGGGTTTACGATTATTGCGTCAAATCCCATACTCCACAGCGTTCTTGCGGTAACAAGGTTTGTGTTGCCAATGTCGTTTAGCTTGATGTCAGCTATTGTCTGAAGCCCAGAGTCGTGTGCTGCCTTGTTTATTTTTGAGATCTGTTTTTGGCCCAACGGCAGCAGCAGGTGAAAGTTGAATTTTATTGCGCAGAGATATGGGTTCAGTGTTTTTATGTTTGCCAGCGTTTTTGATTCGAGATTTTTTGTATCCTCGTAATCGTTTGCAAGAATTAAAGGGCTTTTTTCTTTTGAGAGTGTCTTTATTCTTTCCCTGAAGCTACTCATAACCGATTAGTGGGTGTGTCTCATTTAGCTTTATTATCTTGATGTATGTGTATCCGTGCTCGTTTAGGTTGTCGGTAAATACCGGCGCGTTGGCGTTGTACATTGACGACTTGAGGAATGGTTGGTTTGGCTCCGAGTCAAGGGCGACGTGGCAGAAATATGACGGCCCCTCCTCGTTGAAGTTCATAAAGACGCCCAAAAGCCACTTTTCTTTGTGCTTGAAGGCAAAGAGTGGAAACGGCGCCTCGTCATAGCCGTAGCTGAGCTTTGCCAGGCTGGCAAGGTCTTCTAGTTCCAGCAGTTCGTATTTTTCCATGAGATCATCTTGGTTTTGCCTAAGCGACGGCGGAAGTTCCTTTATCTTTACTATTGGCGAGTAAAGTTTCGTAGGCTCCGATATGGTGTCTACGACAGTGGCCTCTTCCTTGCCGTTTTTGAAGCCGTACGAAAGGTAGTGCCCCTTTTGCTCTATTGGCACGTAGTAGATTATCGGTCGTTCCTTGAGCAGATCCATCTGGATGGCAAGTATTTTTTTGCCGTTGTACTCGTGATGGAACGATACGCGTGGCGCACGCTCGAGTGCGCAGACCAAGCGTGAGAATTCTAATTGTGACGCCAGTTCAACGTATTTTGGTGACTTTTGCTTTTCCACGAACACAGTTATGCAACCGGATCAAATTAAAGCTTAGCAAAAAAATTTCAAACATCTACCGCAGATCGATGATGTCGTTTACACCTGGGCCCGTTCCGATCAGAGTCACAGGCACGTCCAAGGCATCTTCAATTTTTGTTATGAACGATTGCGCCGCGTCGCTTAGCTGCTCAAAGGAATTTTTGTGCGCGCACTCTTTGAATAGAACGTCGAGTTTGGTGAGCCCGATCTGAGTCGCGCTGTTGAGCATGACAGCCCGCTTTGCCAGCTCAAAGTCAAACTCCGCTGCGCGCCTCTGCCTGCCTGTGACTGTTCCAACCTCGGACCAGCCGCGCGTGGCCACCTCCTCGGCAGGTAGCTCGCCTTCCATCATGCCTGTCCCTACGCGTGTTACGTATGACTTGAAGACAACCATGACGTCGTCCACCTTCTTTGGCCCAAGCCCAATGTCTGCGCATATCCCAGACGCAGTCACATCTTTTGATGTCACAAACGGGTATGTCCCGTGCCAAAGCGAAAGAAATGTCCCTTGGGTTCCCTCGACTAGGACGCCCTCATCGTTGTCTACTGCGGCGTTTACCTCTGCTGCCACGTCGGCAAGATAGGGTTTAAGCGAGTCAATGTCCTTTGCCAGCTTTAGTGTACGCATTGCCCTGTCTGCGTTTGCAGGTCCTGTTCCAGAGCCGGTGCTCCCAATTTTTTCTTTCAGTCTGCCGGCAGAATCTGTGTCGATGTGGGATTTTTCAATTATCCCGCAGTTTGGATCCACAAACGATCTCTTTGCAGCTCCGAACTCTTGGATTTCTTTGTGAAGTACGTCGGGGTTGATGACCACCCCGGCTCCTATCATCAGCTTTGTTTTTTTGTTCAAAAACCCGCTTGGCAACATTCTGACTTTGTATTTTTTATCGCCGTCCTCAATTGTGTGTCCTGCATTTGGGCCTGCTCCGCCCCTTACCACAATTTTCGGATCGTCTTTTTGCGCAAGGTATGAAATTATCTTGCCTTTTCCTTCGTCTCCAAAAAACCCACCAACTACAATGGTCGAAGGCATCATTAGCTGAGGTTTTTGACTTTAATTTAAGTCAAGTTATTGCATTCGATCAAATTTTTAATGCCCGTCATATGACAGAGTGCATGTCAGAGCCAAACTATGCGGGCAACATCATTGTGAGCTTGGCAAGCCTCCCAGACTTTTTGCGAAGGCCGATTCTGAAAAAACGTATGGACGAGTTCTTTACGCTGTCTGGGCCGGATCGCCTTGAGATTATCAATAATGCGCTAGAGGCGGGCCCGACGATTCCGTTTCCGACTTTTTCCAGGCTTTTTGAGACTTGGCTTGAAATAGTTGCATCGATTCCGGAGGAAAAAAGATCGTTGATGTTTTCGACGTACATTTCCGAGATACTCAAAAACCCGCAGAGGCTTGTCCTTTTCAATCTGGATGGCATACTTGAGATCTTTGCATCGCTTGAGCAGCCCAAAAAGGACACGATTGCAGCTTCGGTACGTCAGATATTCTCAGGACTCACAGAAGAGCAAAAAAGGCAGATTTTCCTAATTATCCCCCAGGACGCCAAGACACAACTTGGGCTCTAGGCTTGCGGCTTGTCTGGCTTGCGGTTGTCCTCGTTGCTAAAGTCGATTACGTCCCCTTGAGGCGACAACACTCCTACGAAGATCTTTTCATTCTTTTTGAGCAGTTTTCTGTGGTCTGCAAGTGACATGTCCAGCCTCAGCTCATTCATCACCATTATTCTGTAGGTCTTCCACTCTTCCCAGCATTTGTTGCAGCACGGATACGTTCCGCCTACTGCATCCAGCTGTTCCGAGTCCGGTATTTCCGACTTGCACTTTGTGCAGACACGAACCATTGGCTTGTTGGCAGCAGGGTGTCAATTTATTCTTTTTTTGGCAATGAAATAATAACGTAAAACGCCCAGTATTTGCGTGAAGATCAGGTGTCCCAAGTGCAAGGGCTTGGCAGAGCTAGAGCAGGACTTTTCTCTGGTAAAATGCCAAAGCTGTGATCTGGAGATGTCGTACGGCGAGTATGTCAAGTATGTGGCACACAACGACATCACATATTCTGATATCTTGGGCGACTATACTGCAGAGACTGCGGGGCAAAACGCCGGCACGCTTGACGAATGGGACTAGATTTAAAATCGATTGCAGTCATAGGTAAACGATGGCCGAGTTTTTTCTTGAAAGCATTTTGAATTTTGTCGGATTTGCAGTCGGAATGGCAATAGGTGTGATTTCATACATTGGCTTTCGCAATACCGGCAGCCCGACCCTCTTTCGACTCACACTGGCCTTTTTTGCAATAGGCATCGGATTCATAATAATGTGGCTTGGGCAGGCAGCTGACATTTTTGTCTACAAGACAGGACGTGCAGAACAGTGGGTGCAGACACTTGGCATAGCGGCCCAGACAGTCGGGTATTTTTTCATCGCATTTTCACATACAATCAAGTCGTTTTTCCCAAAGTCGGGCTATCTCAGATCAGTCGGAATGGTTCCGCTGTTTTTAATTTCGTTTATCTCAATTGAGAACATCATACGATCAATTTCTTTTATCTTGCTTGCGTACGGCGCAATCGAGACCATACTTTCGTATTTTGAGAGCCGAAGAAGTACTGTGATTTTTGTGGCCGCAGGCCTCGGTGCGCTTGCGTTTGGCGAGTTTCTTGGCTGGTACTACTTTGTATTTCCGCAGTCTGTCCTTGGGGTCATATCCATCTCCACAAAGATAACAGGCCTAGTCCTCTTGTTCATTCCCGTCACCAAGGTTCCTCTAACCAAGATGAAGTTCGACGAAAACCTTTAGGTTCCACGGCTAAATCTAGTCCAATGAGATTATTTTGTCAAATAATTTTCGCCCGTTAATATATTGAAGAACTGCGCTAATACGAATTTGCCGAAAGCGACATGAGCACAGTTTACAGGACCCACATGAAGATAATTGGTGACATTCTTACCACCGCGCGAGACGACCTGCCAGACGAGCAGGGCGCAAGCATAACGTACCTGATACGAAAGGCAAACATTTCTCACAGCCGCATCTCCAAGATCCTCGGCATACTTGTCTCGCAGGGGCTGTTAGAGCAGACAAACTCAAACGGCACCTTTAGGTACAAGATAAGCAGTGTTGGCAGGGACTTTTTGCAGGCATATAGCACATTCAATAGATTCGCAGACAGCTTCGGCCTGACCATCTAAAAGTCGTCGTCATCGATTTCATCGTCCTCAAAGTCGTCAAAATCGTCCTCAAAGTCGTTTTCCAGATCTGGCTCTACACTCATCGCAAAACTGAGCGCTCTTTGTTTATTTATTTTTTTGAGAATTCTGCCTTGTCGACTAATTCATAAAATTCCTGACCATATAATCTAGGTTTTTCCACA
>CAZITM010000004.1:25756-42380 GCA_964542205.1 uncultured Candidatus Nitrosotenuis sp. | reverse complement strand
ATACAGGCCTGTGCCTGAGATCATGTAAAGCCGAAACAGGATTGGGCCGGACAGATTACCGCAGGGACTTCGGGAATTCACACCTGCAGAGATCAGAATCGCAGTCTTTGAAGCAGGAAGCCACGAAGCTTTAGCGAGTGGTAGTTCACTAAGGTCAATGCCGAGATATTGTAATCAAAAATCTTATTGAAAATATGTTCCAGCAGTCGTTTTAGGAGGAAATTAGCTAAATGTCTTTACCGCAATGCGGGCATTTCCTTTGAGGCCCTGTCGTAAGAGGCCCCTTTACATCTTCTGAAACCAAGGTAAGACACACGTCCCACGGGGTGATCGCAGTGTCCTTGTATAGAAAATATGGGTGTTCCATTTTGTTCATCAGCGAACAAAGATAGTCAAACGGCAAGTCCTCTGTAATTGTTTTTGCATAGTCTAATCTGAGTTGTTTTGCCGGTATGTCCAAAAACGACTCGACATTTCTTTCAAACTTTAGTATTCTTGAAATTTCAGCAAGAATCAACCTGTCGCTGACAAACTGGTTAGAATTTTCCAAAACAAGTTTTCTTGTTTTGTTTTCGAACATTTTATTGATCAGCTTGCCTAATGTATCATTTGGCTGAAAAGTGACAATCTTACTTTTTGACAGTGATGAAGCCGAGATATCAGTTTTACACCTCATACCAATATCTAACATCTTTCTTGCCGAAATGGCAGAATAGCTGTCTGATTCATTGCCAAGTATGGCAAATGCGCGACGTGTGTTTTGCCATTTATCTATCAAATCTTTCAGTTTTGTTTCCTTTTCAACCTCAGGCACATCTTGAAACATTATTTCACCCACTTTGACGTTATACTGGAAATCTCGAGTTGGGTTCTTCCGCAGATTATCGAGCAAATCGTACCCTCCTACAATTCCGACCGGTATGCTATCGCTATTTACTACAACAATCGCGTCAACCGCTGATTCCAAATATTGGGCACACATCTCAGTTGCGACCCAGACCTCCCTTTGCTTGTCGATATAAACACAAGGCGAATCGGTAAGCGTCTTTGGAAACAGTTCCTGTAAGGTCAGCTCAGAGATGCTTTTTGCGTCCATGGCATTCGGCTGTATTTTTTGTTTAAAAACGCCTCAGAGATTATCATGCGTGAAATTCAGAATGCATGCACTGGATTCTTTTCAGACCTTGACTTTTTTGTATGCTGCTTTGCTTAATCGATTCATGATGCCAAACCCAAGGCCCTCCTGACCAATGCCTTGTACAAGCACAACATCAATTTTTCTAGAGTCAAACTCCCGGAACGCCCTAAACAAATTTGCAGCTATTGTGTCATAATCACTTCCAACAAATCTTATCATGTCTGCTTTGTGTTGGAAATTCTTTACAGTTGTCATCACACCTACTTTTTTTTGTTGTTTTTTAAATGAGTTGAGAAGATCAAGGATCTTTGCGTCGACCTTGTTTTTTGCACCCTCAACCAAAACTATCTTGGCGTTTGGGGAATAATGACGATACTTCATACCTGGAGAACGATAGACCGTCTCTGTCTTTCTTCCCCTAAGGATGGGATGGACGTCAACCCTTCCAATTACTTTGCGCAACTGCTCCAGCGTTACTCCGCCAGGCCTTAGCAGCATTGGCGTCTTTCTGGTAAGATCAATTACGGTGGACTCGATTCCAATTTTTGCTTTACCTCCGTCGATTATCAAATCAACTTTATCTGCAAGATCTTCTAGAACATGTTTTGCCGTAGTTGGACTTGGCCTTCCTGCCACGTTTGCAGACGGTGCAGCTATTGGAACACCGGCCTCTCTTATCAAGAATTGTGCAATTTTGTTTTTTGGCATCCTGACTGCGACGGTATCGAGGCCCCCGGTTGTTACTTTTGGGACGATTTCTGACTTTTTCAAAACTATGGTGAGCGGCCCAGGCCAAAACTCTTCAATAAGCCTGCCAGCTATCAAGGTAATGTCCCTTACGAGGAATAAAAGGTCGGTTCTATCGGAAATGTGAACTATGAGTGGGTTGTCGGCTGGGCGCCCCTTTGCCTTGAAGATCTTTTTTACGGCTCTTGGGTCGAGTGCGTTGGCGCCAAGGCCATAAACGGTCTCGGTTGGAAACACAACAAGTTTTCCTTGCCTGACTGCCATTGCGGCCTTTCTTATCTTTGAAATCTCTGGATTTTTTGGATTGATCCTAAGAACCTTGGTTCGCATTTTGTTTTAGAAAAGGATGTGGCACTCATAAACCTACAATCCAAAGATCGAATTTTTAAGGAAACCAGACGTCCTTACCATGTGAAGGCAGATCCAAAGAAAATAGCACTGGAGCGAATTTACATTCTACTCAACGAGGCTCTTTCAAACGCCAAAAAAAATCCGGAGCTTGCACAAAGGCAGGCAGGACTTGCAAGAAAAATAGGCACCAAATACAAGGTAAAACTCCCATACGAGATAAGAATGCAGTTTTGCAAAAAATGTAAGGGTTTCATTGCCCCTGGAGTAAACTCTAAGATCCGTCTCGGCAGATCCGCGCTCAAGTCAATACGAATAACCTGCCGATTCTGCAATCACACGTATCGCAAAGTTATACCAAAGCAACCTAAACAATCTAGTCCCAAATGATTATAAGACCTCTCACAAGTGTGTCTTTCACATGGCAAAGGTCTATGATGTACCTGCAGACGTTCTGATATCAAAATTAGCTGACATGTTAAAAAGCGAAAACATTGCCAAGCCGGACTGGGCTTCATACGTAAAGACTGGCTCGCACAAGCAGAGGCCCCCGCAAGAAAAAGAGTGGTGGTACACAAGGTGTGCTTCTGTCTTTAGGAAAATCTACCTTCACGGCCCAATAGGAATAAACGATTTGAGGACAGAATACGGGGGATCAAAAGCGGTAGGATATGCACTGTCTCACCACAGGGACGCAGGCGGCGCAATAATCAGAAACGCAATACACGAGCTCGAAAAACTCGGATACGTAGAAAAGGTTCAGGGAAAAGGAAGGGTAGTTACACACCAAGGGATGAAAAAACTCGATAGACTCGCATCCGATATCTTAGAAGAGATGGCCGCACAAAACCCAATTCTGAAAATATACTCGTAGTGAGCCGCCATGAGCTATGAGCGAGACGACGGGCAAAATCCTCACAAAGACGCTGAGATCTCGGCGCAAAAAGAAATCATACTAAAGCAGTTGTTATCATCTGAAGCAAGGCTTCGATTAAATAATGTCAAGATGGTAAAGCCAGACTTGGCCGCACTAGTCGAGAATTATCTTATAGGTATGGCATCACAGGGGCGGATCAGCTCACAACTGACAGACGAACAGCTAAAACAAATCCTGATGTCGATTCAGCAGCCAAAACGAGATTTTAAAATCAACAGAAAATAGCCCAAACAAAATATAATTAGGGGGTTATATGGGAACCAATACATGAAAGGTGTAGTCTATGAAGAATATGCACCAGATGATAATTACGCAAAAATTCTCAAAGTAAAGGAAGTGGCCGACCCAAAACCAAAATCAAATGAGGTTGTCTTCAAGGTAAAGGCGGCTGCCCTAAACTATAACGATATCTGGGGAATGCGCGGACAGCCAGTTGCAGTACCACTGCCGCACATCTCGGGCTCCGACGCAGCAGGCGAAGTCATCGCAGTGGGAGAGGACGTTACCACCATCAAAGTCGGAGACAGGGTAGTTTCTCACTCTAACATGTCGTGCCGGGTCTGCAAGGCGTGCACCGATGGGCGCGAATTCGATTGTGCCAAAAGAACCATCTGGGGATTCCAGACGGGGCCAACATGGGGAGCCTACTCTGAGATAACCCATCTCCCCGAGGTAAACGTTCTGAAAATTCCAGAAGGCGTCAGCTACGACGATGCGGCTGCCGCATCTATGACACTTTTGACATCATGGCACATGCTTGTAGGAAGAGCCAAGATAAAGCCGGGACAGACCGTTCTTATCATGGGCGGAGGCTCTGGCGTAGGATCGTTTGGAATCCAGATAGCCAAACTGTATGGCTGCACGGTTATTGCCACCGCAAGTGGAGACAAGCTGGAAAAATGTCACCAACTTGGAGCTGATTATGCCGTGGATCACAGAAAAGAAGACTGGAGCAAAGAAGTGTTCAAGATAACAAAAGAAATTGCAAAATCTACTGGCGGCGTACCTGGAATCGATGTTTCGTTTGACCATATAGGCCAGACACACTGGAATCCGCAGCTAACACTGCTCAAGTACGGCGCAACACTGGTATCGTGTGGTGCAACAACAGGATATGACGCAAAGACTGACCTCAGACACATCTTCTTCAAGGGAACGAACATCTTAGGTTCAACGCAGGGAACGAGAGCAGAGCTTGAAGACGGACTGTATTGGATGGGCAAAGGAAAAATAAAATCGGTGATAGACTCTGTGTATTCATTTGAGAGAGCAGCAGAAGCCCACACAAAGATGCTGACAGGAAAAGGACTCTTTGGCAAAATCCTGATGAAACCAGAAGGCGCCTAAGTCTTTTCTATGACAAGGCTTTTTCGTAGCCTTTTATTTGTACCAGGAAACAACCCACGATTTTTAGAAAAAGCAAAAACGATACCCGCAGACATTGTGTGCTTCGATCTGGAGGACTCGGTACCGGATTCTGAAAAGAAAAACGCCCGAAAGCTGATCAAAGAGGCGTTAAAATCACGTGCATCATATAGCGCCGACATTTATGTGCGCACAAACTCGCCTGCATCTGGCAAAATCCCAGAAGATTTGGAGGAAATAATCCAGAAGGGCCTCGACGGAATCGTAATACCAAAGGTAAACAACGCAAAGGAGCTGCTTGGCATCTACAAAAACATCTCAAGGCTTGAAAAAAAGCGAAAACTCAAACCAGTGTCACTCATTCCATCAATAGAGTCTGCACAAGGCGTGGTAAATACATACGAGATAGCCTCGTCTGGCAAAAGAGTAGCAGCAGTAGTTTTTGGTGTATTTGATCTGCTAAATGACATGGGAATAGAATATACAAAACAGCCGGAGGGCGCAAAATACGCGCGAGCAAAAGTTCCACTCGACGCAAGGGCTGCAGGCGTGTATGCCATTGATGCGATCTGGCAGGATCTTCAGGATCCGGACGGCCTCAAAGAAGACTGTGTCATTGGGAAAAATCTTGGCTATGTTGGAAAAAGCATCATACACCCAGATCAGATACAAATTGCACACGAACTTTTTGCGCCAAACAAGTCAGAAATCGAATGGGCCCGCAAAGTTTGCGACATGTACGTATCATCAACAAAAAAGGGAAAAGGTGCAACGGTAGTTGATGGAAAAATGATAGACGAGGTACACTACAAAAGGGCAAAGGCCCTCCTAGATCTGGCAAAATAGGTTCCTGATATATTTAAAATAATAAAAAAATGAAAAATTTCTTGCAGAACAGTTTTACCCGGCCTGCAAAATAATCTTAGAACTCGTGTCTATGCGATTTCTGCAATAGCAAAGCGTCTGCCAACTTGTGTGATCTTGACTTTTGTTTCTTGACCTGGCTGTCCGCCTTTGACAAATATGACAAATCCGTCTATTCTTGCTATTCCGTCGCCTTGTCTGCTGGTTTCGGTAATGGATACGTCGTATTCTTTGCCAGTTTCTACTGGTTTTGGTGTATCGTCAAACTGTCTGTTGTTGTTAAAACGTCTGCCGCCACCGCCTCTGTATCCGCCACCGAATCTTCGGTTATCCTGTCGATCG
Organism: uncultured Candidatus Nitrosotenuis sp.; assembly: GCA_964542205.1. Lineage (GTDB taxonomy): Archaea > Thermoproteota > Nitrososphaeria > Nitrososphaerales > Nitrosopumilaceae > Nitrosotenuis. Next base: position 36,639 of record CAZITM010000004.1, on the reverse strand, counting down.
GAATTATCGTTAAAGCTCATTCTTGCACCCCCATCTACTTTGATGTATGGTGAATTGATCCGCTTTATAATCTGATTCACTGAGGCTGTAGTTACGCGTCGAAATTCCGGCAAAATGCGCCACTTCTGCATCAAAAACCGCCCAAACTCAGACACCGGTGCTTTTTTTTGAGAGTCAAAAGCAGGTAGTCTATCACCTTTTTTTCTGACAAACGTCTCATCTTTTTCATAGAATTGTAGATTAGCCTTTCAAGGCTTACGGGATAAAGACTGTGCAGTTTTTGCTTTATTACAGGCCTGTTTTGTACATAATAGTCAGCAAACGGTTCATAAACCAGACTCCCGACGGACTCTTGTCTCTCTATAACAAATCCGGCCCTTTTGGCGTGTTGTAGTATGTGATTTTTAGAATATTTCTTTGAAACCCACGTGATGTTAAGTATTCCAAGCCTCAAAGCAAGCAGGCCGGAATCCTTGGTGACGGGTATGGCAACAACAAGCGTGCCGTCATCTGAAAGCACTCTCTTGGACTCTGCAAAGAATTTCTTCAGGTATGTGAAATGTTGTGCAGACTCTAGGGCTATCACTCGGTCAAACACCCCATCGGAAAACGGAATATGATCAGATGACGAGTTGATGGGCTCCACTACACCTGTCTTGCTTTGGTGGTTCAGCTGATTGAAATTCAAATCAAGACAACAAATCTCAAGGTGCGGAAATCTCTGCTTCCAAATGCTGGCCGGGATACAAAAACCACTACCGACATCCAATATCGTCTTGGCATTTGCAAAATCGCCAAGGCAGGCAATGTATTCGGTCATCTCTTTCTGTGCGTCAGGCAACGAGGAAGACTTGGTCCACAACCCAAAATTCAGCATTTTCGTATCTGCACCGATCTGCATAAGCGGAGAAAACTTGGTGTAAATCTTTATGATGTCCCTGCCAGAATGTCTCTGATTCCATAACAATACATCGAGCGGATTGATCCTTATCTTGTTACTCAACAAATGGCACAGATCATTGCCCGATTTTAGCCTTTGATATGCGCGGACGACTCATTTACAGCTGGAAAACCACACGAAAAATGTCTATTCTGGGTTCAAAGGAAACATCTCATCGTTTTTTTAGCGGTTCATAATATACTGGTTGAATGGTAGATCACTACGAAGAGGCCGCAAACAACTTTTTGGAGTTATCCAGCCAGCAAAGACTGCACATCATATTTCGGCTCCTAGGCAAAAAATCCAAAGTCACAACCATGGCAAAGGAGCTCGATGCAACTGCCCAGGAAGTGCACAGAAACTTTGCAAGGCTCGAAGATGGCGGCTTTATAGCAAAAGACATGGATGGATTTTACTCCCTCACAACATATGGCAAGACCATCTGCTCCCAGATACCGTCAATAGTATTTCTTTCAGAAAACAGGAGGTATTTTGAGAACCACAACTTCGGAGACATCCCACCAAAGTTCATAATGAGAATAGGGCAGCTTGCAAACTCTGAGCGTATCAAGGGCGTCACAAAGGTTCTTGAGCAGTGGAAATCGATTTACAATAACGCAAACAAGTACATCTACGAAGTACTTGCCGAAGTGCCACTTGACATAATCGAGCCGAAGGTAAAGAGGATTGAAAAAGGAATCAAGCTCAATTATATCTTGTCAGAGTCTACAATCGTCCCCAAAGGCCGCAAAAAGCTACTGCAAAAGCTGAACTTTGATAGACTCATCGAAAAGGGACTAGTTGAGAGAAAGATGAAAAAAACCGTCCAGACCATTATGGTGATAAACGAAAAGGAAGCCAGCCTCTCTTTTCCTAACATAGATGGCGAGCCAGACATCACAGAAATGTTCTACAGCACAGATCCAATGTTTCACGAATGGTGCCTTGACTATTTCAGGTACTGCTGGTATGAATCCGAAATATTCCAGGAAAGCAAGCTAAAAGAATAAAAAAGAAGGCGATCCCTAGATGGTTGCTAGGAATGCGCCGATACCGATACCGACTCCAATGCCAAGGACAAAAAAGAGCGTGTCCCACGCAATGACTTTTTTAAACGGTGCTCGGACTTGGTAGTTCCAACGAGTTAGTTTTGTTTCCATGGTTATGGTATGGCGAGCAGGCTTGATAGAATTTAGTCAGCTGATTTGATGAAACCTAAGCTGCTTTGTTGAAAAAACCATGCGCAAACACTGCGTTGTAATAAAAAGAAAATTTGTGGGTAGTGTAAAAGCCTAGTCGTCGTCTTCGTGTTCGTCGTCTTTGTGCTTGTCCTTCTTTTCCTTCTTTTTGTCTTTCTTCTCTTCCTTCTTTAGTTCTTTTAGTTGTTTTTTGAACTCTTTTTTTGCATCTTTGATGTCACGCTTGATCTCTTTTTCTTCCTTCTTTGTCTCTTGTTTGAACTCCTTGAATTCACGCTTGATCTCTTTTACATCCTCTTTTTCTATCAGTTTGGCCTTCTTTGCCTCTTTGAGTAGTGACTTGGTGGTTTCCCTGAATGCCTTGAATTCTTCTTTGAACTGATCTCGCACCTCCTTGTACTTTGCCTTTAGATCATGCAGCATTTCTCTGCAGTCTTCTTTGATCTGTTTTCTCTGGGTTCCATTTGCACTTCGTACTTTTTCGCCGCACTCTTTGATTATCTTGAGGGTTTCCTCACGCTGTTTTTTGAGTAATTCGTTTCGCTTGTGTACAAAATCAGATATTGCCTGCCCAAGATTTTCTTTGTCTATTGGTCCTGGCGTGCTAGTCTGATTTGTTGTCTTGGCAGTAGCGTTTGCTGAAAATATACCTAGTCCTATACCACTCCATGCCGCAACTCGGTATGTCTGTTGGTGTAGCGGCAGCAACCCGCTGTTCAGATATGTTGTTTGGTTGTTTGCGGTGTTTGCTACTAGGATGGTTCCATTTCTCTGAATTTGGTATCCAATTATCGGGCTTCCACCATTGTCTGATGGGGCATTCCAAGTTAATTTCAGAGAGCTACTAGATACTGGAGTCACACTAAGTCCAGTCGGTGCATTTGGCGTCGAAAGCGTAGTGGCCGATGCGGTGTTTGATGGCGCGCTGGTTCCTACCGAGTTCAATGCTGAAACCCTATACGCATAACAAAAGTCGCTTAGCAGCCCAGTGCTTTGGTGTGATGTGGTAGTAGTCGTGGTATTTGCAACAAGAACTGAAAATACTCCAACACAGCCAACATCCTGCTCAATTCTGTATCCGTTTACCCCATCGTTGGTGGCGTTTACGGGTGCTGTCCAGCTCAGATTAATCTGTGAGGCCGAGACTGCTTGGGCTGTGAGGCTTGTTGGTGGCTGTGAAACTGCAGCCTGCGCAAACACATGCTCCATAGGAGCCGCAAGTGTAGCTACGAGCAGAATCAAGACGATTCCTACTGTCTTCATTGTGTAAAAACTTGGTTTTTTTCTATATAACGTTCAAGTAGGATTTCTACGAGCCTCTCAGCGTAGTTTATGGCGTGAAGTGAACCACTACCGGACTTGTCCAGTAGCCTCTTCCCGCTTCAGCGACCGAGCTTCTGATCTCTGCAGGCGTGAATTCCCGTAGTTCCTGCGGTAGTCCGTCCGGCCAATCCTGTTTCGGCTTTACATGATCTCAGGTACAGGCCTGTATCGTGGTCACGACCTTCTTCTACTTTGCCTAGCTCTTACATTGCAGATCCTTTTGTATTTGTAGAATTTAGCAATTTTGTATACCTCACAGCTAACCAATTGTTAATGACGATTCATCCCCCGGACAAGTCCGGAGATCTTATCGCCGTAGTTTGATAAAGGAGCTCCCGAGGAGGAGGATGTTCCTTTTCCGTTCCTTTAACCTGCGGATGGAATAAGGCAGCCAGTTTGTCCCATATGGGATGTACTCTGCAAGAGCAAAACCGTTTTTGATCAGGCTCGGTTTTAGCTCGTCTCGTATTCCACGAAGCATTTGAAACTCGAATTTCCGTGTATGCTTTTTTGATAATGTTGCTGCTTCTTCGATCATTGCAGTATCGTGCGTTGCAACCCCAAACTCGTTGCCCTCCTCAAAAAGCACCCTGAGCAATCTCAGATAGTTTTTGTCGACATCTTCCTTTGATTTGAACGCAATGTCCGAGTTTTCCCTGTAAGCGCCCTTGACAAGGCGTATCTTCGCACCCATGGATAGCAAATCCGCAAGGTCGCCTTCGGTTCTCATCAGATTTGCCTGCAGTGCAATCCCCAGCCTTTCATATTTTGCAAAGAGGTTCTCATAAATCTGAATCGTTGCGTCGGTATGGTCTGAAGACTCCATGTCTATCCATACAAATGTCTGTGACGAAGTAGCAGCCTTGATGAGGGCCTCATAGTTCTGTAGACACTCCCTTCTACTCCGTGAGAGTCCTATCTGGGTAGGCTTGACAGAAATGCCGCCACCAACCTTCCATTTTCTGAATGAGGTCATTATTGTTTTGTATTCGTCTAGTGTTTTTTCGATAATCTGCTTTGATGTGTGGTATTCACCCAGCCTGTTGATGATTACGCTCATGCCGTTTTTGTACGAGCTTTTCGCGGCTAATAATGCCTCATCTATAGTGTTTCCTGCAATCCATTGTTTTGCAATCCCAAAGAGGATTCTTTCCATTATGGGGGTAGTTGTCAATACAACAGGCTCTGTTCTCCGGCGTAAAAAAAGTATCCAAAACCTGCTATATAATTAAAAAATCAATTTATACTCTATTCACATCAAGACAACAGAATTGTTCACTGGAATAGTCGAGGGAGTAGGCAAAATACATGCACTGCAAAAAAAAACCAAAAACCGCAGCGCAGTAAAATTGACAGTAGATCTTGGCAGGCACGCAAAGGGCTTGAAGGTGGGGCAAAGTGTGGCATTAAACGGAGTGTGTCTTACAGTTACCGGGATCTCAAAATCAGAATGTAATTTTGAGTTGATAGATGAAACAACAAAGAAAACGGATCTAGGCAATCTAAAGGTTGGAGGAATTGTAAATATAGAACGTAGCCTAAGGGTGGGCGACCGTCTGGAGGGCCACTTTGTCTTGGGACATATCGATGGAGTTGGAACGATAAAAAAAATTGAAAAGCTTCCAAAAGAGATCAAGATCTGGTTTGAAATTCCAAAACACCTAGCAAGATTCGTAGTACAGAAGGGCTCAATTGCATTGGATGGAATCAGCCTCACAGTAGTGGACGTGAAAAAAAATCTCGCATCCGTTTGTTTGATTCCGCATACTGTTCAGGTGACAAACTTTCAGACAAGAAAGGTTGGCGACAAGATTAATATTGAAACCGATATTCTTGGCAAATATCTTCTAAAACAGGAATAAATCATTACCAATTTGGTGGTAATTACCAATTTTCTAGTAACCTTTATTATTATATCTAGACCAGATTCAATTATGAGCCTTCAAGAAGCAATCTCATCGCTAAAGCGCGGCGAATTCGTCCTCCTTTATGACTCTGGGGGCCGCGAAAACGAGGTTGACATGGTAGTTGCCGCCCAGTTTGTCACACCAGAACACATATCAAGAATGCGACAGAACGCCGGCGGGCTAATCTGCATGGCAATAAAGGACTCTTTTGCAAGATCGCTCAACTTACAATACATGCATAACATTTTGTCACGTTCTTCTGATGTAGATGATGAATTAAAGAAGATGATAATGGGGACTGCCCCATATGGCGATCACCCAACATTCTCAATCTCTATTAACCACAAGCAGACATACACTGGTATAACAGACAGAGACAGAGCACTAACAATCAAAGAGATGGCAAAACTATACAATTCAACCAATCCAAAGAGTGAGTTCATCTCGTCATTTACCGCACCTGGACACGTACCACTGCTTTTGGCATCAAATGGGTTACTTGCCAGCAGAAAGGGCCATACGGAAATGTCCGTGTATCTTGCAGAGCTTGCCAAACTGACGCCGGTAACTGCCATATGCGAGATGATGGACTCTCAGACGTATTCAGCGCTGACTGTCGAAAAGGCACAAAAATTTGCAAAAGAAAACGCCATCCCATTTGTTAACGGCAAAGAACTCTTAGAATTCTCAAAGGTGCACTGATCTTGCGGATCGCAATTATCACTGCGGAATTCAATGAGGAGATAACATCAAGAATGCTTGATGTGGCGCTAGAAAAAGCCAAGGCGTTAAATCTCGATGTCCGATATTCGTGCAAGGTACCAGGCTCCTATGACATGCCGATAATAGTTGATGCGCTCTTGCAAAAAAACGACGTCGATGCGGTAGTAACGCTTGGAGCAATAATAAAGGGCCAGACAAAGCATGACGAAGTAATAGCAAACTCTACTGCAAAATCACTAACTGAACTTTCAATCAGGCACAAAAAACCCGTATCGCTAGGCATAACCGGCCCTGGAATGCAGGAGCGCCACGCGCACGCGCGCATAAGGCCCGTGGCAGAAAGGGCAGTCGAGGCGGTGCTCAAAATATCAAAGGAGCTGCAAAGGATTCAATGATACAACTGACCATAATCAAAATCGTGGAGTATGGCCCCTGGACGCTCACTCTTGGAAGCGACAGAGAACACGAACTGCAGATGCTCCAGGCCGGACTCTACAAGGAGATCCAAAAACGGTTTTCCGAGAAAAACTGCCTTGTCTTTTCTAATAGATTTGACGAGTTCTTTGTAATAAGTAACGGCCTGACGCTTGAGGATCACAAAGAGATCCAAAAGAAACTGGCGCAGGTCTCCTCACTGAAGCTATCGATGTCCATCGGATATGCAGACAACCCATTTGATGCAAACTTAAAGGCATATGAAGGGAAAACGGCGCCAGTCGTCTTGGACAAAGAGCACGCAATCTACGGATTTGTGGATGGCAAGTCGGATCAAAAAGTGACAGTAATGCACCTCGATGTGGAAAACATCACCTCTACACGAAAGACCAAGTCACCATACGAGATTTCCTCAATTATCTTTAAACTGTATGCAAAAATGTCAGAGTTCTTTCTGGCAAAAAAATCCCTGACATTTTTCATGGGAGGGGACAACTTTATGGTCGTAATAGCTGACAATCCCAAGGAAAGCGCAAAAGAATTCCTTGAGCTTGCAAAAAAAGAGTTTGGAATTGCCTTCAACTGCGGCATAGGCACCGGCAGGACTGCAAGGGAGGCAGTCAAGCTTGCGACAAAGGCACTTGACACAATACGAGAAATTCGAAAATCTGGAAAGGAAAAGCCAGAGATCTACGAGTTATCATGTTTTTAAAAAACATCAGCGTTCTGTATGGCAAAAACCTAGAATACGTAAAATCGACAAATCTGCAGATAACAAACCATCTCTTTGCAAAACCAAGATCTAAAAAGGACGCAATAGACTGTGAAGGACTCTTGCTTGTACCTGGATTTGTGAACGCACATACCCACATTGGTGATTCCATAGCAAAGGACGCAACGCTTGCAGGCTCGGCAGACAACAAAATCCACCCTGTTTTAGGCGCAAAAAAGCGCATCCTGAGCAGAACCGAGCCGGCGCACCTTGCGAGCTTTATGAAAAACACATGCCATTCCATGATAAAAAAGGGAATTACAACGTTTGTAGATTTTCGCGAAGGTGGACTCGAGGGGGTTTTGCTGTTAAAAAAAGTGCTGGCCCAAGTTCCAATTCGCGGAATAATTCTGGGCAGAATCGAGTATTACCAGAACGCAGACCAAATTAAAAAAAACCTGCCTCTCACAAACCCACAAAAACAAGAACTCCAGTCAATTCTAAAAAACTCCGACGGGATAGGAATTAGCGGCCCAAACGAAAACAGCGACTCTGTCCTAAGACATTACTCAAAAACAAACAAAATTCGCGCAATCCACAGCGCAGAAACTATCGAAAGCTCAGATGTGTCAAAAAAAATCACTGGTAAAACCGAGACGGCCAGAGCATTGATCGCAAAGCCGCACTTTCTAGTCCACATGACATATGCAACAGCATATGACCTAAGAAATGCGGCAAAAAAGACACGCGGAGTGGTAGTCTGCCCGAGGGCAAACGCATCTCTGGCAGAGGGGATACCGGATTTGATAACTATGGAAAAAGGCGGCTGCACCGTGGCAATTGGGACTGATAACGTCATGATAAACTCGCCTGACATGTTCCGCGAAATGGATTATGTCTGGAAGGTGCAAATGGCCATACACAAACAAAGAATCGACCCAAAACGCGTGCTAAAAATGGCGACGGTAAACGGCGGAATGATCCTTGGGAAAAAAATCGGCTCAATCGAAACAGGATATCTTGCAGACGGATTCTTTTTGGACAAGCACGCAATTGATCTGGAACCGATACACAACCCATACGCTGCAATTGTACACCGGGCATCAGAGTCATCAGTCAGGGCAGTTATGATTGGAGGCAAAATAGTACATGGCAGGCTCTAGACCACGCATAATACTTAGCGCAGCAATGTCACTTGACGGTAAAATAGCCACAAAGAGCGGAGACTCGGCTTTTTCCTCAAGGCAGGACAAGATACGCGTGCACAAACTGCGGGCAAAATCCGACGCAATACTTGTGGGGAAAAACACTGTCAAAATCGATGATCCGCTCTTGACTGTACGATACGCAAGGGGCAAAAACCCAACCAGAGTAGTCTTGGATTCGCGAGCCGAGATCTCGCCAAGCACAAAAATAATCAAAACATCAGGGTCTGTCCCGACAATAATCGCTGTATCAAAAAAGGCCCCAAAGAAAAACCTGACGAAGCTTAGCAGATACCCAGTTCAGGTCATATCTGCAGGAAAAAATAGGGTTGAGATCAAAAAACTACTGCAAATCTTGCACAAGCAAAAAATCAAGACAATCCTCCTCGAAGGAGGCGGCATCACCAACTGGGAGTTTATTCAAAAAAACCTAGTAGATGAGGTAATAGTTACAATCACACCATACCTAGTCGGAGGAAACAGTGCAAGAAACCTAGTGGAGGGGGCGGGATTCTCAAAAATTGCTGGCTCTTTTAAGCTAAAACTGAAAAAAGTGCAGAGGCAAAATAATGAAGTCGTACTACACTATATCTGACGACGCATGTCGTTTCTAATGTCGGAGATCTTCGATTCAAGTGCCTTTTTGAGCTTGTCATTTTTCTTGAGATTTACTACCTCGCCGCAGCGCGGGCACTTGAAAAACTGCTCTAGCGCAGTCTCAAAGGTAATCCTTGGGCAGTCCTCATTTCCGCAGTGGTAAAACTGGGACGAGTTCTCATAGTCTAGTCTTTGTTGGAGTCGCTCGGCAATCTTTTTTTTCTGGTTCTCAATGAAATTTTCTACCTCATCCTTCCGTGAACGCCATCTGTAGACAAACCAGCCCTTTCGTTCGTCTTTTACGCGGATTCCAGTAATGAGGGCCTTGCCAAAGAGGTCATAGAGGACCTTTCTGACCATGTTTATCCTAAGGCCGGTAGAACTTGCAATCTCTTCATCTGTTGCGTCTTCTGCCTTGAGCAGTGCTCGCGCAACTTTGAGGTATTCGTCCCCTCCAATCATCGCAGAGATCCTAACAAACGGATCTTCGTAAGACTCGACCAATGGTTCATAATTCCTTTTGGCCATAATTAATCAATCGCTTTTTATGATGACTTTTTTGCCTTTTTTTGTTGGAACTATTTCCAGCCTTGCATTGTCATACTTGGTATAGAACTGTTTTCCGTTCTGTATTCTATCCAAAGTTATTGCAAGCGCCCCTATCTCGGAGTGCGGCTGGTTTCCTACCGCAACGTTATAGTCTGCATATTCGTAGATCTCACGCGGGACTTTTTCCGCGCCCACCACTATTAGGACGCTGTCCTCATTTCTGATTTTTTCTTGAATGTCGTTAATGTTCTCGCCATACATGGTAAGGTGTATTATTTTGGCAGACTTTTTCTTTGATTTCAATAGCTTCTTCCAATCTTCGATGAACTCTATCTCGAAGCTGCCGCCCCACGATTTGTTTACCTTTTCAAGCGTGTCTTTGATCTCGGGATTCACCTCGTTCATGAAAATCTTTGATGCGCCAAACGCCCGCGAAACAAGCATTACGTGTGTGGTGACTCTGTCGTCTCTCACGAGCCTCTGTCCTATTCTTAACACCTCAATCTTCATTTTCTTCGTGAACTACCACTCGCTAAAGCCCGTGGCTTCCTGCTTTCCCGACCCCACCAGGATCTCTGCAGGCGTAACTTCCCGTGGTTCCCACGGTAGGCAAAAAATCTCAAATCCTTTTTTCAAAATGTTGATTGCGGCGTTATGATCACGATCTAAAACCAGGCCGCACGCATCACATCTGTGAGTCCGAACTGCCAGTGATTTTGGCACCGCATGTCCACATCCGGAACAGTCCACGGTGGTGTTTCTTGCCGGAACCTCGACCAGAACGGTCTTGTATCCCAGCATTGTTCCGAACATTCCCCATCCAGAATCCAGGATGCTTCTTGCAATTTTATGGTTTTGCACCATGTTTATCTTTTGCAGCCTTTCCAGGAACACAACATCGTGTTTTTTTGCATACTGCGTGGAGAGCTTGTGCAAAAAGTCTCTTCTTCTGTTTCTGATTTTTTCGTGGATTATCTGGTACCATCTGACTGCCTTTTTGTAGTTGCTTGATCCCTTTTGCCTTCTTGATATCTTTCTCTGGACTCTTGCAAGCGGTTTTAGCATATTTTGCAGATTTAGAGGGTTTGGTGTTGCAAACCCGTCAGAATCGTACGCAAAGTTTTTGATCCCGACGTCGATTCCGACCGATTTTGCCGGACTGATTTTTGGTAAAACGGCATCCACTTCACATGATACGCAGGCGTGCCATTTTCCAGTCTTTGATTTGGATATGGCGATTTGCTTGATTTCCGAGTTTTCCGGAATCTGCCTATGACAGATGATTTTGATTTT
>CAZITM010000004.1:0-25746 GCA_964542205.1 uncultured Candidatus Nitrosotenuis sp. | reverse complement strand
TGCCTATTTTTGAGAGGTGCAAGGAGCCGTCTCTGATTTCAAATCCAGACTGGTTGTAGGTGAATGTATTATATTCTAAGAATCTAGCAAATTTCAGCTTGCCTGTATTGTGGCCGTTTTTGCGTTTCTGTACCAGTGATCTCTGCGCCACGTCAATTTGCGTCGATACCATCTGAAGCATCTTGGAGTGGTGTGTTCGCAGCCACGGTTCGGATTCCTTTAACTCTGTGAGAAAATAGTTCAGGTCGTTTCTTGGCTGGAATCCTTCTTTTTGTACCTTTTCGACCATCTGGTTGTAGACCCACCTGCATGCGCCAAGGGTTTTGTGGAGTTTTTTTGTTTGCTCTGAATTTGGGTACAGTCTGAACTTGTATGTCCTTGCCGGCACGTCATGGTATCAGGTGCGGGAGCCTAAAAACACTTTTGCTGTGTCCACAGCTGATCTGAGGTTGGCTCGCTTTCATCCCGACCCTGAAGGGTTCGGGTCTTCCCGCTCACATTCATAAAACTTTTCCAAGTTCTGCTTTATTGGAACCTCCTTTATCTCCGGTCTCGGCCGATCAATCATCATCCCAACCAGATCGAGGAGCTTTTGTATGTTTTCACCAGTTACCGAAGAGATGGGAACCCACTTTCTGCTTTCCTCAAGTCCGATGGCCTCGGCCTTTTGCACAATCTCTTCTGGGCCAATCAGATCAGACTTGTTAAGTGCATAGATGACCCGTTCTTGGTCTACGTCAAGGTCTGAGAGAGTTTTGAGGCAGCTTCGGTACTTTTTTCTCAACTCCATGGTAGAATCGCTTATGTCTATTACGACAATCACAACATCTGCATACCTGAGCTCCTCCAGGGTTGACTTGAAGGCCTCTATCATATACGCTGGCAGTTTGCTGATAAAGCCGACAGTGTCTGATACCAAAACCGGATTTTTCTTGATGTGGATTTTTCTGGTGGTGGTGGACAGCGTGGTGAATAGCTCTGGACTCTGCTCCTTGCTTTCACCGGTCAACAAATTAAACAAAGTGGTCTTGCCGGCAGACGTGTATCCTGCAAGCGAGATGGTCTTTAGGCCGACTCTACGTCGTGCCTCTCTATGTAATGCTCTTTGCTTTCCTGCCTTTGCAAGCTTTGCCTTGACGCTTTTCATTCTGTTCTGAATGTCGTTAAAGTACGTGTCTACTTCGTACATTCCAATTCCCATGAATCCTGGTTGCTCTCCCATCTTTGAGAGTCGTACTTTTTCCTTTGCTCTTGACATTTCATATCGGAGCTGTGCAAGCTTGATCTGCAGGTGCGATTCGTAGCTTGAGGATCTCTTTTCAAAGATTTCCAGAATCAGTGACTCCCTGTCTAGGATGTTTATTTTTAGCTTCGATGCCAAGTTGTAGTTCTGGCTCGGTTTTAGCACCTCGTCGTAAATTATGGCGTCTGGTTTGATTTTGTCTGAGATCTCTTTGATCTCAAGCATTTTTCCCTCACCTATTCCATACTTTGCCTTGTTGAGCATTTTTTGTCTGATTATCCTTGCCGCCTTGTAGCCGGCTGCCTCGCAAAGGCCTAGGGCCTCTTTTATGGAGTCTTCATTATCATATGTGATTAAAATCGCAGTTTGTGTCATAAAAAAACGATTTTACGATTTTGTCCTTTTTAGCATCTTTTCTACGTTCATGTTTAGTACGATTTCAGCAATATCGCTTGCGTATTCGGCAATTCTTGTGATGTTTTCCGACATTCTCCTTATCCTGTATGCCTCTTCCTCGTCTTTTATCGACTTGATGGACTCGAGTATTCTTTTTTCGTATCTTGATACCTCGGAGGCCTTTTTGATTGCAGCTTCGGCTTGGGCAAAATCCTCCTTGAAAAGAGCAAGGCATGCTTGATCTAAAACCGCTATGGCAAAATCACTCAGCTCGCCAATTTTATCCATTGCCTCCTTTCTTACCGACTTTTTGAACTCTAGCAAATCCTTTGAAATCAGCACCGCATGGTCCCCGGTTCTTTCTATGTGTTTTACAATAAGCCTGTACCCAAGGCACTGTCTTGGGTTTGTAAACCCCATGTCCTTTAGCATGAACTCATTTTGAATCGCAATCTTTAGCTGTCTTATGATGTAGAACCCAAATCTGTCAACTTCGTCATCTGAATCGATTACCTCTCTTGCAAGATCCAAGTTGGCCTCTCTTACTGCCAGAAGCGAGTCTTTTAGCATCGATTTTGCCAAGTGTAGCATACGCTTGAATGCACCATCCACTGACAGCTCAAGCAGATTTACAAGAACCTGGATCGTTATTCCCTCCACAGAATCGGAGATTATCTCCGCCCCCATCAACATTCCCTTGACAGCTGATTTGATTGCGTTTCTCTGTCCTGGCTGGAGTCGATCGCCCTTTGGCTTTATCTGGATTGTCTTGTAGCCAAGAAAGTAAAGCGAAACAAGCTTTCTTACAATTGTTGCATTGTCATCGTCTCTGGAAATTTCCAAAACAGCGTCTTCAGATTGTGTGGATTTTGATTGTTCTTTTGCTGGAAGCAGTTTCAGCGAGGACTTGCCGTCACGTGTAATTGTGATCTGATCCCCTTGTTTTAGGCCAAGATCCAAAACCCACTGCTTTGGCAGTGAAACAATATATGACGATTTTCCAGTAAACTGGATCCTTCTGGTCTCCTCGCGTTCTTGCACGCCTTAATTGAGTATATCTTCTATATAGATTATTGAGCAAATATACGAAAATTCCATCCATTAAATATCAGATAATTTACGACTTTGATGATGGACCAAGTCCTGAAGCTAAAGCACACAATCGATGCGTTGTTTGGCTCTGGGGTATCAAAACATCTGCCAAAAGACATAGAAATCACTTTTTCCAAAAAAACCGGAAGGATGAGAGAAGTGTACTACAACAAAAAACTATTGTGCACGCTAAGAATTGATGGCGGCCTGGCGATAACCCCATATTTTGCACAAATCCTTCTAAAAAGCAAAAAATTTCATCAAAACTGCATCCATATTGACGAAGACTCAAAACCATTTGTGGAGCAAGGCAAGTCCGTTTTCTGCAAACACGTAACGTGGGCAGGCCAAAGAATTCTAATCGGCGCAGACGTGCCTGTTCTCTATCAGGATAAAGTAGTTGCAGTTGGGCGCGCCCTCGCAAACTCGGAAATGATGATGTCGCTAAAACGCGGTGTCGCAGTCAAAATTCGAGATAGTTTAAAGCCAAGTTTGGAGGAAAAACAGTCATGATGCGCGGTGGAAATCGCGAAATGCGAAGGATGCTAGACAAAATGGGCCTTGACATGAAGGAGCTAGCAAATGTTCAAGAGGTAATAATAAAGACCGACAAAAAAGAGATCATAATCACCAAACCAGCAGTAACGGAAATGAAGTCAAAGGATAATTCGATTTTTCAGGTAATCGCAAACAGCTATGAGGAAAAGGAACTGGAAACGCCTGTCTTTTCAGAAGAAGACATAATGTTAGTATGTCAGCAGGCAAACGTAACCCAAGAAGTGGCTGCAAATGCACTAAAAGAAACCGGCGGCGATCTTGCAAGAGCGATCTTGCTTTTGAGCACCAAATGAGAGGATTTATTTATGGAATTTAGGGGGTTTTTAGCTATATGAAGGAAGCCGTACAGACCGCAGTTACAGATTCCAAAGTCAGTAAAATAATCAAATCCCTAGCTGAACTAGAAAACGACCTGGATTCACTCAACGTCAGAGTAGCTGACATGAAAAAAAACCTAAACTCAAAGACGCAAAAAGAGCTTGAATCTCTCAGAGAAAAGGTCTCCCAAATGGCATTAAAAGAGGCAGAAGCAATGATCTCTGAAACCAAATCAAAGGCAGAACAACAAGCAAAAAAGATTGCCTCAGATGGTGCTGCAAAGCTTGCCAAGCTAAAATCTACAATCGACTCTAGCTTCGATGAAGCAGTAGATAGCGTCGTGTCAACTATATTGAAGCCGTAAAGCCTTAAATCGGTAATTCCGCAATGATAGGTATCAGCGCATTAGAAGATTGCCGCATCGGAATTGCCACCACCTACGGTAAACCCTACTTTCAATTTGTCAAGGCTCTAAGATTCCTCAACCTAAAATACGACTCGCTGCTACCTGCAGAAATACAGGACTATTCCGGAAATCTCATATTTACGACGGAAAACGAGTCGCCAAAATATGCAAGCCAAACCATCCTGAACGAGGAGATCCTAAAGGAGGATCCTACCGTTATCCAGGGAATAATAATCGAAAAACTAGATCGTGGTCTGAACAAGCAGGAACTTGTGATTGGCATAGACCCAGGGCAGAGAATTGGTCTCGTTGTGCTATATCTTGGAAAGGAAATAGAGCGCAGCCTGCACACATCACCAGATGATCTAGCTTCACACATAGCGAAGATTCTTGGAGGGCTCAAAGCCGAAAGAAAAATAGTAAAAATCGGAAATGGTAACATGCAAGTCGCAAAACAAATCACGAGCCTTTTGAATCTGAGATTCTGCTCACACTTTGAGCTAGAGTTTGTAGACGAGCGGAAAACTACAAGGAAGATAAAAAATTTTAACAAACGCGGAGAACGCGACATGATGTCTGCAAAATATATCGCAGAACGTCAGGGGTACAGACGCTTTGTTTTGCCTCTTTCTAGAACCGGCTGATCCGTCAAACAGTCCAAAAAACACAAAAAATGTTCAAAAAAATGACCAAAAACAGTCCATTTCCATGCGTAAGGGGTCTAATATACCATGAATAAAAAAATCGTTAGATATTTATACAACTTTTCGGGTTTTTGTCAAATTGCTCGCGCAGATCGCCAAGGCACAATGAAATTTTTTCAATTTATCTAAGAAAAATTTATAGAAAATCTGGATCCATCCTTAAATATTTGCGAATCCTATAATAAGTTGACAAAAAATGACATGTAAAGGGATCTGCTCCAGATACAAGGCTCAAAAGCCAGTAGGAACTGGACGTTATGCTTCAGGTCAAAGACGTTGTCAAATTTGTGAAATCTTCATCAAATGGGAAGGCCTATGGTGCCCATGCTGTGGATATAGACTGAGAACCAAACCACGAAATCTCAAGTACAAAGCCAAGCTGCGTGCCAGAGTTGAGGCTGAAGCTCAAGAAGCAGAAGCAATAGCAATAAAGGCATAAGTCTATCCAAGCAATTAATGTCAAGTTCTGACCACAGAGTAATGTCTGTGGAAACAGAAAATCGGAAATTTGATGTTTCCATCTTAAAGTACGATAACGGTTTTTTCATTTCAATTAGCGAAGGCGCCAACAAGCTTGGCGCTATGATGATATCGGTGGCCGCAGGTCCGTCGCCAAGCTCGTCTGAAATAATTCCAATACGCCATGACTCACTTTTTTTAAAACTACTCTCTCAAAAAATTGCCGCAGAAATAAGAGGCCTTTGTGTGGTCTCTTTGTCTGCGCAGCGTGAGCTTGGACCGGGTGCAAGCAAGGTTCTAATTGAGAAGATAACAGAGGCAGTCAGGAATTGACAGACATCCGTAGCTACTTGGCTCAGCTGAAAAAATCAGGACATCTATCAATCATAAAAAAAAGAGTTTCTACAAAATATGAGATCGCCGCATTGACTGCCAAAGCCGACGGAGGCAACGCAATTCTGTTTGAAAACATAAAGGAAAGCAAGCTGCGACTAGTTTCGAATCTGGTCGGAACTCGTGCAAGATTTGCAAAGGCCATCTCTACAACAGAGCCAACAATCCACGACAAGGTGATTTCCGCGATTGAAAACGCAAAAAAGCCAAAAATCGTCCAAGACGCAAAATTCTTTGAAAACAAGTCAAAAGACCTCTCAATACTTCCAATTGTGACCCATTTTGAAAAAGAGCCCGGGCCATTCATCACATCATCAATAATCTACTCTCAAAACCCCGAAAAAAAGACCCAAAACTCCTCGTTTCACAGGCTGATGCCGCTTGACAAGACGCATTTTTCTGTCAGGATGGTCGAAGGCAGACACTTGCACAGGGCATTCATGGATGCAAAAGAGCACGGAGATGACCTCAAAGTGGCAATAACTGTGGGCGTCCATCCTGCAATATCTATCGCAGGTGCGTACCAGGCAGAATGGGGAGAAGACGAACTAGATATAGCCAACAGGCTTCTTGGGGGCAAGCTTACACTCACAAAGCTTCCGTACTGTTCCATGGCTGTGCCTTCGGGGGCAGAAATAGTGATGGAAGGTAAGATCCTAGCAGACAAAACCCACAAAGAATGGATGGTCGAGATGCTCCGAACCTACGACTTTGCAAGACAACAACCGGTATTTGAACTAGAAAAATTATACCACAGAAACAACGCGATATTCCATGACATCCTATCTGGCTACTCTGAACATAGATTGCTAATGGGAATGCCAATCGAAGCAAAGCTGAACCGCGATGTCAAAAAGGCAGTGCCGCAAACAAAACGAGTTGTCATGACAGACGGTGGATGCAACTGGCTTCACGCAGTAGTGCAGATATCAAAGAAAAAAGAATCTGACGCAAAAAGAGTAATTGAAAAAACTTTTGCCGCTCATCGCTCGCTCAAAATGGTCACAGTAGTAGACGACGACATAAACCCATCGGATCCTGTATCGGTAGAGTATGCAATGGCAACTAGGTTCCAGGCAGGTAGAAGCCTTACCATAATCAAAAATGTCCGTGGCTCTAGTCTTGATCCATCGAGTGACCAGAAAAATCTCTTGACTTCAAAGCTTGGTATAGATGCCACAAAATCTCTGTCAAAAAGACAGGAAGGGTTTGAAATCGCAAAGATTCCAGGGCAGGACAAGGTATCCCTAAAAAACATCTAATGAACAACGTTTTTTAGACGAACTCTCATGATCAACCCATGGAAGTAAAACGACGTAGCGCTTGGTGGTTTCTGCTGCCAATTTTGTTTAATGTGATTGGTGGAGTAATTGCCTACTTTGTAATAAAAGAAGACGATAAGAAAAGAGCAAAGGACTGTCTGCTTTTGGGAATAATACTTACAGCAATCTGGCTTGCACTATTTTTCATTCCTTTAATGATTGGAATATCGCTCATGCCAGACATGTACTCGCCGCACATGTTTGATAATAGCGTCTAATCACAAATTCCTTGGATCTGGAAAGAACTTTTTATAGAAAATAATTTTCTCGTTCTTTAACATGAGAACAACTGACACGCAAAAAGCCAATACCACCATTGTTGCTGTCTTTAGCGTGATGATCTTGCTTTCAGCAAGCATTGCTCCCTCATACGCATTAGTGCAGGAGCTGAAAAACACCAGTATTCCAGTAGACATACCTCTCATAATGGGATATGCCGATGGAAACGAGGTATTTTACATCACAACTGAGGCATCAGACGAAGGAGTTGCAAACCATCTCACAGATCTGACGGGATTTCGAGTAGTTTACACGCCTGCGATTGCAAACACACCAAAAACTGCACTGGCAAACATCTACGAGTTTACAAACGGTATCGAGGGCATAGGCCCTGCCGGGTTCCAGCCAAATGTGGCCGACTCTCAACCAGGTGATCCAGAATATAGTCCAGCGTGGGCAGTACAACATGTCGCATGGACAGATGGATCTACTCCACGAGAGCTCACATCAGAAGATGAAATTCTTGCAGCTCGTGATGCAGGCGAAGTCACAATCGAAGAAACTGGGGTTGTGGTGAATTGTCCATTTATACAGTGGAAGGGTGGAAACCTACAGATTCGAGAAAACACAGAGCTGACAGACGAATCACAATACGGTGGCGGCCAAGTTCTTAAAATCGATACAGAAAACATGGTTGTGACATTTGTTGCACACCGAGGATTTGCCCAAGACGGTTCAACTATCTACTACATAGCAACAGATGCATCAATCCAAGAGGTAGCAGACATGCTAGGTGTCATTGCAGTAGAAAAAATTGGAAACACACTGGTATCATCTGCCGCGTCTGACCTTTACGTTTTCACAAACGGCATCACGGGCACAGGACCGGCAGGATTCCAGGCAAGCATAGGCTCAACTAACGCAGGCGACAAATTCTACAGCCCGTTCTGGAGAATTCAAACCGCAACATGGGCTGACGCAGAAAGCGCGCGATTCCTGACTACGACTGCAGAAATCACCGAGACCTCAATAAACGAGGAGCTAATCACAGCAGTGGGTGGATTCATCGTAAATTGCCCATTTGTCGAAGTCCCAATCAAAACCATGGAGTCTCCAGAAATGGAAGACACAGTACCTGCCGATGAATTTGAGGACGAAACCGAGCCAATACCTCCAAAAATGCAGATGAACGATGGTGTCGCACCACAAGACGTTGAATGTAAAAATGGACTAGAACTAGTTCTCAAAGCGTCTGATGGCTCAGCAGCTTGTGTAAAACCAAACACAAAGGAACTCTTGCTTATTCGTGGCTGGGCAGTATTACCTTAGCCACCTCTTTCTTTTTTTATAGTGGCATGTTTAGGCTTTGAATTTTTTTGATGATCTCATCGTGGTTTGCGTTAACCTCGATTGAGAAGATGAGCAGACCATCGTCCAAAAACATTGTTATCAGCTTTACCTTTTCTTTTGCAGTTATCATCCAGTTTGTCTTTCCCAAGGCGCCATCAAACATCTCTTCCATGCTTGCCTTGACGGATGCGTGATAGTGAGCCAGATTGCCAAGCTCCGAATCCAAAAGCGGTTTTTTAGCTGGGTGCCTGGCAAACGCTATGACCTTTCTGTCTTTGATCCTTCCAACAAACCTTATGGAATCATCAAGACTCAGAATATGGTTACATGCATCGAGTGGACTTAACTGTCTGTGCAATTTTCCCCTTAGGCTCAGGCCTCTTATGACTTTTTAAAAGTCTTTTTATCGAATCGCAAAACCGTACCTGAAATTACATTTTTTGCAGATATATGATAATTTAAGAAATTTTTTGCATCACTGTGCTTACTATGCCATGATTAAGATGATGTTGTTCATTTATGAATGGGGTTCTGTGTAATCTACGAGGGCTGAAAATTAACTCAAAAATTTCATCCTTCGTCAACCCGACAGAACCCAAAAAAGCATACCTTAACTCTAGCGACATTGCTGGAATCAGCACCTTTACTAAATCTGTTTTGTGACACACTGGCATAAAGTCCGGTTTAATTTACATGATTTAATTATGTGACATTACAAAACACAAGCATGGAAATCGCATATGTCCTAATCCAATGCGACCTCGGATACGAGGATGCCATCATAAAAAACCTGATGGGAATAAATCAAATAAAAGAGATAAGGGGCACCCTTGGGGTCTTTGATATATTTGTCAAAATTCAAGCAGAGTCAAGAGACGAAATCGAAGACACAATAACCAAGATCCGCAAAACCCCACACATACGTGAAACAAACACCCTTTCTGCCATCCTATCGCAGGGCGGCCGATGAACTAGCAGATAGTTCATCAAGCCAATTTTTTCTTAGCTATTTTGTTGTATGCAAAATAAAACACAACACCAGATATTACTACAAAAAGGCCTATCAGCAACACATACGCATCAAACTGAATCACCCCAAGAACTGGCGTGATGATTCCTAGTGCTGCCAACACTGGAAATTTTCTCACATTTAGCGGAACCTTGAACGATCTTTCCGCATCAGGTTCCTTGAAGCGAAGCCAAATCAAGGAAAAATTCACCAAGATAAAGACCATAATTATTGCAAAAACAGAAATGTTTGCAACCGTTGCAATGTCGCCTGCAAAAATGAATGCCATGGCCAACGCCCCGATAACAAGCGTGGCGACCCACGGGGTCCTTCTTTTATGGTGTATGACTCCAAGAATAGCTGGAAGTGAATTGTCACGCGCTATCCCATACAGGATTCTCGAGCCTGAAATCAACATTATGAGAACGGTGTTGGTTGTTGCAAACAATGCAATAAACACGACTGTAAGGTACCACTGATCACCTAACCCTTTTTTGACCACCTCTGCTAGCGGCGCAACCGAGGCATCAAGCTCCTGCCAGCTTATCACCCTGACTGCAGACATTGAAACCAAAATGTAGATGATTGCCGTAATGGTGATGGAAAGTATTATTGCCCTTGGAAGAACTTTCCTTGGGTTTTTTATCTCCTCTGCAATGTTTGCAATGTTCTCAAAGCCAATATAGGCAAAAAACACCAAAGTAAACGCGGAAAATATCCCAGAAAAACCAAACGGCATATCAAAATAATCAACTTGTACGTTGCCTGAGATGGAAAAGCCAAGCCATATTACAAGTGCAAGGCCTGCCGCCTCCATCATTGTAAAAACAATATTAAAAGAAGACGATTCGCGTATGCCAAAGAAATTCAGAAACGACAACCCAGCTATCATCAGGGCCGCTGCAACAACGATTGGGGTGCCGAACAACTCCGTAAAATAGCCCCCAAACCCAAGCGCAATTGCGGACGCCGAGATTATTGCAACAAATAATGTCAACCATCCGACAATAAATGCGACAAAATTGCTCTTGAATGCATTTTTTACATAAAAATACTCTGCTGCGGCCTTTGGATACATTGACGAAAGCTCCGCATAGCTCAGACCCGTAAACACGGCAGCAACTGCGGCCAAAATAAACGAAAGCCACAGGGAATTGCCTGTTTCACCGGCGGCATCGCCAATAAGCGCATAAATTCCTGCACCCAAAATCAAACCAACACCATATATTGTGGTGTGGAAAAGACCCAAGTGTCGCTGAAGTTCTGCCATGGTTTACTGCTGTTTTTTGAATTATTTTACTTGTATAGTGGGATTCACGCTTGATAATCGCAAACTCGAATTTGTGATTATCAACCCTGATAATCATAATTTTTGTTAAATACAAAAAACACAATTCTACTATTAATTGGAAGGGAGGCAACTGATTCCTGTTTCCCCAAGCACTTCCTCCTCTCTTCTAATTATTCTGATATTGCTGTGCAGCACGTACGGATTTTCTGAATAATGCATCAAAGGCAACTTTGTCTATGCGAGTAACAAAAGTTGCAGCAAGAGGTAATGCAACAAGAAAGGCGTGAATAACAAACCAAGGAGCAGGCAGTAGAAGAAGCACTGATACGGGTACTGCATGGATCTTTTTTTGCCAAAACTGAATATCAGAAATGAAAATTGTATAGTGGTACTAAATAATCTGTTATGCTAACCATACCATGGTAAGCCAAAACGCTGTATTCATAGCAGTAATCATTGGATTTGCTGTGACAATACTGGGAGTTTTTGTGTGGCCATTTTACAACCTGATACCAAACTACGTTACCGAAACGGTCACCATAGTATACAAAGACGATCAGGGCAGATGTGTAGCACAAACAGCGGACAACTTTCTTGTGCCAATAGGCAAATGCGATGCAAATCAAGGTGACACAATAACTGCAGAATATGACGCAAAGATCAAAGAAAGACTAATCCAGTCAATAAGGCGGCTGTAGCCACTCTTTTTTAATTCTTAATCTCCGGATCTCAACTATGAGAATTGTATTGACTATAGATATACATTAAATGAAAAATAACTCCGTGAATAATGAAAGGAAATTTGTCATATTTGGTATAGTGGGTGGATGCCTTGCACTGGTTGCAATTTTTGGTTACGCAAGTCATGGCTATGTTCGCCAGTTTAACATTTTTTGGCCAGAAGAGGCCAGACAGACACTAGAATTTCAAACCCTAAATGGACGAACGGTAGTGGTAGGCACGGTGGGAAACGGAGGCACAAATCCAGAACTTGTGATGAGGACCGGCGATTACTCCTATATCATAACAGTCGTAAACAAGGACGCTGCACAACACCAGCTATATGTAGATGGTGTCGATCTCAAAACCAAGCTACTGGAACCAAACGAAAGTGACACGATAATCATACAAAGTAAAAACGAAGCAACCTTCAACTACTATGACATTGCAAAAGGAAAAGAATTTCTTGGCACCATACGTGCAATACGTGTGACTCTAACTGAATAAACATGTACCAAAAACTCCGGTGGGCCTGAATTGATTTCAATAATAGGTAGCGGCAAGGTGGGATCGGCAGTTGCATTTCTTTGTGGCTCCTTTGGACTAGATGATGTGGTGCTTGTGAATCGTAATGAGAAAAAGGCAATGGGCGAGGCATTGGACATTTCAAATGCCGTCCCAAAATCATCAGAAATATCAATAGTGGGAACGGGCAACTATGCAAAAATCGAGGATTCGCAGGTGGTGGTAATTACGGCAAGCAGCAGTGTTCACATTCAAAGCAGAAGTGAGATAATGCTTGAGCAGGCAATAATGATTAGAAAAATTGCTAAAGATGTGGCAAAATTTGCACCCGAGGCAAAAATTCTCGTAGTTACCAACCCTGTGGACGTCATGACGTATGTCATGCAGAAAGAGGGCAGATTTCAATCAAAAAACATCATCGGCGTAGCCTCAAGTCTTGATTCGAGCAGGTTTAGATACATCTTATCACAAGAATTCGGTACGAATCAATCCAAAATAACCAATGCTTTGGTTATGGGAGAGCACGACGATTCCATGGTTCCAATATTCTCCCAAGCAAAGCTCGACGGCAAACCAGTCATGGATCTCTTGGATGAACAAAAAAAATCAAAGATCACATATGAAGTGAGGAATTACTGGAAGTATCTCCGCGAATATAAGGGATATTCGGTATTTGGCATTGCAAAAAACACTTTTGATATAATAAAATGTATAATAAAAAACGAAACACTTGATGTGCCTGCGTCAGCATTGCTGGGAGGGGAGTATGGGCTTTTGGACGTGTGTGTTGGTGTCCCCCTTACAATAAACAAAAATGGAATTACGAAAATCCATAAGATAAATCTCACAGAAAGTGAAATGGAGTTGTTACATAAATCTGCCAACATCGTAAAAAACAACACTGCTAAAGCATTAGAATTTTTAAAAGCTAACCAATAATCCGGCCTGTGAGCCTTTGCAGCTCGAACAATCTTTTAACAGGAATCCTAGTTCTGCGTGAAAACTCGTTTGCGTTCAGGCCAAGCAAGTCCTTTGCAACCATCAACTTATTTTGTGCAAATATCTCTAGCTCTTGTCTTGTCGGGCCCAAAATTGTGATGGGATACAGCTTTTTGTCTTCGATCATTCTTTCTAGGCCTCTCTCTTGGGGGTATCTCCATGACAATACATCTTGGCCAACACACTTGGCGTAGGTGATAACCTCGGGTGATACTTTTGTATTGCAAACTAACATTTCTTTGTCCACCTTGTCTGCAAGATCCAAGAACCGCGCGTGCGTGTATAGAGAGTCCTTAAGGCCGGTGTATCTGCCAGGCATGTTGTGGTATTTGCATTCGACAAGCCATTTTTTGCCGTCTTGGGCTGATTCTACTACTAGATCTATCTCATGGCTGACGCATTTTCCGGCCAGTTCGATACCGGTCAGTTTTGTATTGTATCCAAATTGCTCGAGGATCTGTCCGACATAGGTCTCAAATGGAAAGCCAGCAGGACCCATCCGCATTATTGCTTCTTTGAGGCGATATCGGTGCTTGACAGCCGAGCTTCCATCTTGGGAAAGAAGCTGCAGAACCATGCGGTAGATCTCTTTTGTAGTTGTTCCATAATGAATTCGTGACTGGATCTTGCTCGCAATTCCTTTTGCTAAATCGCCACTTGCCCCGGCTCTGATGCAGGTGGACTCTACTTTTCTTGCATCAAACGGCACTTTCTGCCCATTTGCTTTTATGATTATTATCTTTCTCAATAATCTAATACATGTTAGGTGGTTGATTAGGCATTTGCCCAGAAGGAGAAGGTGTACGTGATACCGCTACGACATTATCAATCCGAAGTATCATGTTTGCAGTTTCTGTAGCTGACTTGATCACTTGTTCTTTTACTTTGATTGGTTCAAGAATATCGATCTTCTCAATATCAGCAACTATGCCATTTATGACATCAATACCAGTGTATTTTTCACCAGCACTTTGTTTTGCTCTGAGCTGTGTTATAGCATCAATTGGATTCATTCCGGCGTTTCTTGCAAGGGAAAGTGGTATGGACTCTAACGCTTCTGCAAATTTTTCCACTGCTAGCTGCTCTCTTCCTGACAGTGACTGGGCCCAGACTCGAAGCTTCGTGGCAAGATATGCTTCTGGCGATCCTCCACCGGGGACAAAATATGGCCTTTCAATTACATCTTTTACTACCATCAACGCATCATGAATCGCGCGTTCTACCTCATCTACTACCCTCTGTGAGCCGCCACGAATAAGAAAAGTCACGGCCTTTGGGTTTTTGCAACCCTCGACAAATGTCCAATTGTCATCTTCAATCTGTTTTTCCTCGACATTTTGTGCCTGGCCGAGGTCTTTTTCAGCAAGATCCTCAACATTTCCAACAACTCTTCCGCCAGTAGCCTTTGAAAGTTTAGCCATGTCACTTTCCTTTATCCTACGTACTGCTAAAACGCCTGATTTGGCAAGATAATGCTGTACAATGTCGTCTATCCCCTTCTGGCACAAAACTACGTTTGCTCCAGTTTTTGTTATCTTTTCTACCAGATCCCGCAGGATCTGATTCTCTTCTTCCATAAATGATTTGATCTGGTTTGGTGTCGAAATGTTGATCTTTGCATCAAATTCGGTTTTTTCTATTTCAAGAGGAGCTGAAATTAAAGCAATTCGAGCACCATGAATCTTTTTTGGCATGTTGTTATTTACAACCTCCTTATCTAACACGATGCCGCTGATCAGCTGACTATCAGAAATAGATCCACCTGTCTTTTTTTCTACCTTGACATTACTTATGATCACCTTGTTGTCACCATCTTTCTTTTCCATTATCTTCAGCACAGCTTCGACTACGATCTTTGCAAGATCAGCAGCCTCTATTGCTACTAGCTTTGTCAACATTGACGTGCGGGCAATCTTTTCTAAGGTATGAGTATCATTAATGTCGATTTTTTTTGCAATATCTGATAAAAGAGAAATCGCCTTTCTTGATGCCTTTTTGTAACCATCTGCGATTATAACTGGATGTATGTCGTTGTCAATCAGGCCTTCTGCCTTCTCAAGCAACGCACCGGCAATAACGACTGCCGATGTAGTACCGTCGCCAACCTCGCTATCTGTGGCTTTTGCCACCTCGACCATCATCTTTGCAGCAGGATGTTGAACATCTATCTCTTTTAGGATTGTCGCACCGTCATTTGTTATGGTTATGTCGCCAATTGAATCAACTAACATCTTGTCCATACCACGTGGACCAAGGCTTGAGGCTATTATTTCGGCAATGATTTTTGCTGCATTAATGTTATTTTTCTGCGCATCTTTGCCCCTTGACTGCTTCGATCCTTCCTTTAGAACTATTACTGGAATGCCTTCCGAGGTGGTCTGAATCGATGACATGAATAAAAAACCAAAAAATTGTATTTATGGAATAAGACAAATCTCAATTTTGATAATCTGCTTGCTTCTTGATTATCAGAACTGAAAAGTGACTGATGATTGTATATACAAGTTTTTTTACCATTTGAAAAATGGTAAAACAAGCCATTTGGGTTGGTATTGCAATAGGTGTTTTTTTTGCAGGTCTGGGAATAGGATACGCAATCTTTGCGACAACACCTAGTATGCCTATGATGGGGCAAACCCAACGACAACATATGATGGGCCAAATGATCTCAGATCCACAAGCAATGACTGATTTCATGAATCAAATGATGGAAAACCCACAAGCAGTGTAAAGAATGCACGAAGCTATGCTGAAAGATACAAGACACATGAAACTAATGCATCAAATGATGATGAATAATCCAGATCATATGCAACAAATGATGAGCCAGATGATGATGGATCCAGCAACAATGGATCAAATGCACCGCATGATGTTTAATGATCCCCAACATCTGCAGAAAATGCAGCAAATGATGGGCAATTGGACTACGAATCCGGCAATGACTGGTTCGGGGTAGACATGGCCAATGATGGGTTCTGGAATGATGAGGCAACGAATGATGGCGGGTTCTATGATGATGGGATCGCCAATCACAGAAAAAACAGATATCATCAAAACAATTGACAAAATCGAAGGTCTGCTTGACCAAGTCTCATCAAAATACAATGATGGCGACACGTCAGGAGCGCTCTTGCTTGCTACCGAGGCATACCTGGAAAATTACGAGTACATTGAGGGGGCCATAGTATCAAAAGATGCTGCACTTATGGAAAAAGTCGAGCTGATGCTAAGAAGAGACCTTAGACACGCGATAAACACAGAACAGCCCACAGAAGATGTCGATGCAAAAATAGACTCGATCAAAAAGGAGCTACGAAAAATAAAACCCTCTTCTAATAACTGGTTAATGCCTTATCATTTTTGATTTTTTACCAATCATTATTAATTTGGCGATTTAAAGTTTGTAATGTGAAATGGCACTTTGAGGACTTTGTCTATGGCGCATTCGACGGATCGGTCACTACTTTTGCCATAGTCGCAGGTGCGATTGGAGCCTCGCTGTCTCCGATGGTAGTTGTAATACTTGGTTTTGCCAACCTTTTTGCAGACGGGTTTGCAATGGCGGTAGGTAACTATCAGGCCACAAGGGCCAGAATCGAGTACATACAAAAAGAAAGGAAAAGAGAAGAATGGGAAATAGATCACATGGCAGAAACAGAAAAAGACGAGATCCGTGACATTTACGCAAAAAAGGGATTCACAGCGGAGCTGCTTGACGAAATAGTTAAGGTGATTACCGCAAGAAAAAAGGTTTGGGTCGATACCATGATGAAAGAAGAACTCGGGCTGATCGAGGACGGAAGAAAACCGCTTGATACTGCACTGAGTACAGTATTTGGTTTTGTCGTAATAGGCATAATACCTATGATACCGTTCATCTTCATTCATCTGACAGGACTCTCAAGCCTAGTCTCTGAAAGCTTTGTCTATTCTATCATCTCTACTAGCGCAGCGTTTTTCCTAATTGGGCTGATCAAGGGAAAAATTGTCAAAAAATCTCTGCTGCGCTCAGGGCTCATGACATTATTGATAGGAGGCATTGCGGCAACTACCGCATATCTGGTTGGAAATGCACTAAGTAATCTCATAACTCTCTAATAACTGGCTACTGCCTGCTCGTTCTGGTCGTCAAAAATTCTAGTTAGTGCATGATAATACATTTTTCTCATGTCTTCTCTATTACATACTGTGTAGAGCTTGACAAAGTCAGTTGCCGTTACAATTCCTAATAATTCGTCCTCGTCTAGAACCGGAAGTCTTCTTATCTTTCTTGTATACATAAGATCCGCCGCAACCCAAACCTCATCGTTTGGGTTCACATGGATCAACGGAGACGACATTACCTGTTTTACCTTGGTATGAATTGGATATGCGTGTGCAGCTATTTTTATTGCAAAATCTCGATCGGTCATAATGCCTATAGGCACGTCTTTTTCCATTACCAAAACAGAGCCAACCTTTGCTTTTTCCATCAGCTTTGCGGCCTCATTAACTGTAGTAGATGAATCCACCGTTACTAGCGATTTGGTCATTATGTCTTTTACAAGTATTATCGGCTGGGTCTGCGCCATGTAAACCAAAACGAAATTCAAGTATATGAGGTAAAATGCGAATTATCAACGCTGAAAATCAAGAAGGATAATCGTAATGTGTTTTTTAACCAGAAACACGGCATAAAAAACACATTGGCGAATCTGAAGAACATACTTGTGGCACTTGATGGCTCAAAGGCCTCATCGCAAGCCCTAGATCAAGCAATTTACTTGGCAAGGCAAAACCAGGGGACAATCACCGGCGTCTTTGTAATACCGCTTTTTTCGGTAAATGTTGCAAGGCCTACCTCGAAGCTAGGACAGATTTTTGCAGAGAGCGGCAAAAAGATTCTGGCCGAAGCAAAGTTACGCTGTGCAAAAAACGGTGTCCTGTTTTACAGTAAGATATTGTGTGGAAATGAGGGATTCAAACTCGTATCTTTTGCAAAAAACAAAAAAGCCGATCTAATAATAATCGGTTCCAGGGGCAGAAGCAATGTTAAGGAGTTCTTTTTGGGCAGCGTATCTCACTATGTTGCGCATAAATCCCCAATTCCAGTCATGGTAGTCAAATAACGCATAATTATCATGTATGATATTCTTGTTTTCTGTATTTAATCAGCAAATAACGAAATAAAACATGCTTCTAAAGAACCCTGGACTGCGAAGCTCGTTAATAAAAAAGGCAATTACCGTCACTCCACACACCTCCATCTTGGAAGCAACTGAAATTCTTCAAAAATTCAGAATCAGCAGGCTTGTCGTCATTGACAAAAACCTAAAGCCGCTAGGGGTCATAACTGAAAAAGATATACTGCGCTCGTTGTTTCCACTCGGAAGCAAACCAATCGGTTCTATGCAGGTGCTTGATGCCATGTCAAAAAGCCTGGTAACTATCAAAAAAAGCGAATCGGTGTACAAGTGTGCCAAGCTTATGAAAGACAATAACATAAGCTCGCTTGTTGTTGTAAATGATGACGAATCCCTAGAGGGAATAACGACAAAGACCGATCTTGTGTTTAATTTTCTGATTCAAGAGAGTAAGCCGCTCGCAGTATCAAAAATAATGACTACGAAGGTCATTACGGTTTCGCCTGGAGACTCACTCTATCTAGTTGAAAGCATTCTTCTTAACAACAAGATCTCCAGAGTCCCGGTAGTGAAAAATCAGCGCCTTGTCGGAATTATCACCTACAGGGATTTTGTTCCCGCAAAAATACCAAATAGGCTTGGCACATTCACAGACACAAATGAGCTGCGTGACATCTGGTATAGCCCCTATCCAAACCAATTCAATGCAAACAAGCTAAGCTATGTACTCACCTTTAGAGCGGAAGACATCATGACAAAAAATCCAGTAACAATGGAAGCTACCGATGATATCTCTTTGGCAGCGCTTCTTATGTATCGATACGACATAAGCGGGATTCCAGTATTAAGAAAATCTAAACTAGCCGGAATCATCACAAAATCCGATATAGTATTTGATCTTGCAAAAGAGGCATAGCCTATATACCGCAATTATTATGCTGAGGCGTACCAGCATACTACCCAGCCATGATGCACGATAGGCTGCATGCGGCAAGGCTTCTTGCCGAAAAAATGGATTTTGTAAAGGACAAGAACTGTGTGATTTTAGCAATACCGAGAGGAGGCGTGATAGTAGGCGCCGAACTTGCCAGAATCTTTGGAAAGCCACTCGACGTGATAATCGCCAAAAAAATAACGCCGCCAGATTACCCAGAGTACGCAATTGGCGCAATAACATACGACGGGGTGCTCTATTACGGCCATGATTGGGAGCGCTACTCCTCAGATCCTAGATTTGAAGAGGAGATAAACAAAAAGAAAGCCGAAGTTACAAGACAAATTCAAGCATATCGTGGAAGTACAGATTATATTTTTGACGACAAGACTGTAATTCTAGTGGACGACGGAGTTGCGACAGGAGCTACAATCCATGTTATTTTGAAGTGGCTGTCGCAAAAAAAGGTCAAAGAAGTGATATTGGCAGTGCCAGTCATTCCATATACTACATATGAAGTGCTACGAAGATTTGGCGTTCAGATTATAGCAGTAGAAATCCCAACAGAGTTTTCCGCAGTTGGGCAATTCTACAGAAAATTTGATCAGGTACAGGACCAAACAGTGCTTAACATCCTTGGCAAATACAGAAAGTAGAAAAACTATCTTACAATCAAAACTGGGCATTGGGAAAACTCTGCCACTTTTCTGCTTACGCTTCCCAAAGACTTGATCCTGCTTATGCCGTGCAGGCCTTGGCTTCCAATTACTATCAGATCGACTGCCATCTTTTTGGCAACGCGCAAAATCTCTTCCGCTGTATTGCCATCAATTATTATTTTATAGTATGCCTTGATGCCTTTTGATTTGCAATAGGAAACCTGTGCCTTTTCTAATTTTTCTGCCTCATGCTTTGCAGACCTGATCAGCTTCCTTTGTAGCTCGCCCTTTGAGGCGCTTTTTACAAGCCCAAGAAGTGAGCCTGGAGGAACTACATTGCTGACACTTACAACCGTACACATGTAAATTGTCCCGCCTGTGAGCTTTGCTATGCCTATCGCCTCATCCAATGCCTTCTTTGAATATGTGGAGCCGTCAAATGGGACTAATATTCGCCGGTATGTCATGTTTTCCACTATTTCACCAAAAGAACCGGAACTGTGGAGTTGTGCAGAACTGCATTTGATACACTACCTAAGAAAAATTCCTTTATCCTTCCCTTTCCCCTCGCACCAATAACTATCAAATCACATTTCTTAGATTTTGCCATGTTCAAAATCTGTTCTACTGGATTGCCAAAAACTATGGCATACTTGAATAAAATTCCTTTTTTTGCTGCAAGAATCTTGGCTTTTTCCATGAACACTCCAGCCTCCTTTTTCTGGTAAATCTGGTATGGTACTACAGATGGCATAAAGCCAGTTGGCAGAAACGATATACCATGAATCCCTAAAATTGTGGCGTGACAAGCCCTCGCTATCTCAATTGCTTGTTCTAATGCCTTAAAAGATGTCTTTGATCCGTCCATGGGAACAAGAATTTTTTTTATTTTGTTTTGCATTATGACATGGCCCACGCTTTAAAATTTAAACGTCTTGTTTAGATTATCAGGCATAGTAATCGAGCAATTTCCACACTTGATAATCATACATGTGTTTAATTATTTTAGATGTGTAGTGGTATCGCACAAGCAATTGTGCATAGGACGGGAATGCGGGGTGATAACCCAAAACGTGGTACTCTGGTATGACGTTAATGCATTCTCGTCTTTTCACTCTAAAAAATTTAAACAAACATTAAATGTGTTCTATGCCTGACTGTGTTGATATCTATTGAAAGATGGCTTTTCAAAAATCCTTGTTTGTTGCGATGGCTCCAAGTATTCTGAGAAAGCAATTAAGGTCGCATGCGATCTGGCAAGAAAATACAGCTCGGAACTTACGTTAATCCATGTAATTGA
This sequence comes from uncultured Candidatus Nitrosotenuis sp., assembly GCA_964542205.1. Classification (GTDB taxonomy): domain Archaea; phylum Thermoproteota; class Nitrososphaeria; order Nitrososphaerales; family Nitrosopumilaceae; genus Nitrosotenuis. The sequence goes on along the minus strand of CAZITM010000004.1, from coordinate 4,723 downwards.
CAAGACGCGCAAATCCGACATTTTGGCAGGCGGCGAGTATACGGAGATCCTCAGAAAATACGCAAAAGAAACGCTTGAAAAAGCACGAAAAATAGCAAAAAAAGAAGGTTTTGAGCCAAAAATAGTGACAAAAGAAGGAAACATCGGAATTGAAATCATCGACTACTCAAAAAAATACAACGCCGATCTAATCGTGATTGGAAGCAGAGGACTTGGGGCGGTGCTCAAATTCCTGATGGGTAGCATTTCGACAAAGATAGCAAATCACTCGCTTTGCTCCGTTCTGATAGTAAAATGATATATCAAAATTGATAATCAGCTCGTGCTTTTATTAAAAATCAAATTGGCATAAAATCATGGTGTCAATACCGGATAAAGTAATCCAGATGATCCGAAAGGAACGGATCCTCCTGGTCGGCACCTCGAACAAGGCCATATGTAACATCTCTCCAAGAACCGCCATTCATGTAGATAAGGACGGCTCGATCTACTGGCTTGAGCTATTCAAACACAAGACACTGAGAAACCTCAAAAAAAACCCATGGTGTACTGTTGGTGTATTTGATAAAAACAAACTCACAGGCTATCAATTAAAGGGAAAGGCAACCCTCGTTTCAGACAGAAAGACAAAAAGTCATGTGAGCGCACAAATAATAGATAGATTGACACGATTACACAAACAAAGAATCCTCAGACAATCAACAAACAAAAGACCAAATGTAATCAAATTTACCGCAAAAATCGTCTTCTCATTGAATCCAAACGAGCTGGCTGACTCACCACTGATCGTAGATGCAAATGATGAATCATTCAACGCGGCAGACATGCAGTGGTAGTATGTCAAAATGAGCATGCACCATAGAGCATCCTGCATCTTCTGCAAGAGCCCAAGACCTGTTTATGCCGATAAAAACCAGTGGTTACGCCATCTGGCAACGCACCGAGAGGCAATAGTTGGATATATAGTAGACCACTTTGAAAGATGTCCGCTTGGAGCATATCCACGTCTGATCAGAGATAAAACAGAATATGCCGGCCATTTAAAGTGGTCACACTCAAAAAAAGAGTTGTTGGTCTGGGCGTATCAAAACTTGATCGAAAGCCAGCTCACAATTTTACCATGATCTAGCGCAGTCTCTTGTAGATAGTCTTGAATTCTTCAGCTAATGTGTAAGCAATGTTTTGCAGGTGGGTTATCTCGATCATGTTTGATTTCCCATGTGCTATCTGCCTGATCAGCGTCATGCATTGATGAATCTTGTTGTGACTGTCTTCGGTTGTGTCGTTTGGACCTTCGACCTGTGTCAATACGCGAAAGCAACCGTTGAACTCTAGACAAAACTTCAAGATGATGTGCTCCCAGTTTTTAGAAGTCGTCGGTATCCCCATCCCCCTCGCTAGTTCTTTGAACTCATTGCTTCTGTCTACAAGAAGCATATCCAGGGACTCCTTTGCCTTTTTTGGCTCAAACCCCTCGAGATTTTCAAGTATTCCCATGGATATGAGAAAATAATTCAGAGTATTTAACAGATAAGGAAAATCTCATGGCTGATTCCAGAACAATACTATCTTTGATAATCATGCTCTAATCTTTTAAAACGCATTATGCCTTCCAGAAACATGGGCAGATCGTTTGTTAGTGACATTATGAGAAAAAACGTCATATCAATTGACTCATCAATGACCGTTCAAGACGCAGCAAAAATGATGGACGACGCATCAATTGGAGCCATAGTTGTACTAGAAAACGGCATTGCCATAGGAATCATAACTGAACGCGACTTGACACGCAGAGTGATAGCAAAGGGAAAGCCACTTACAACCAACGTCAAAGAAGTGATGTCATCTCCGCTCATAGTGATTAATCCCGATGATTCTGTCTGGGAGGCCGCACAGCTTATGAAAACGCGCAAAATTCACAGAATGCCGGCAGTAAAAAATAATCAACTAGTAGGCATGATAACGACATCCGACATTGTCAAGCTATGTAGCATTGGCTCTGACTCGGAAATGAGAAATATAGTGGACCAAATTTTACTGCGAACCAAGCCGGAAGAAAAACAGTAACCGTAGGTTTCTGAATCCGTGTAATCATTTTAAGATCTTTATAACATTGTGCTCAAATCTGTCCCGCCGAAACACAGCATGTTACCATTCTTCATTAATTTGGCATAGATGAGTTGTCTTGGATATTGTTTTTTCTTCTTGCAAAAAGTGTCGCAAAAACCAAACTCAGCATTGAGAATTAAACTGTCATTTATCTAGCGATGCGTTCAAGTGGTTGTAATGTACGCAGTACGAACAATTCTGGTGCCGTTAGATGGTTCTGCCAATTCGTTTAGGGCATTAAATACCGCAATCTCTTTAGCCACAAAATTAGATGCAAAAATAACTGGGATATACTGCATAAACATATTCCCAAGCATAGAAACCCAGGTAATAGATCCAATCAAGTGCCAAGTCGAGGAAAGAAAGTATGCAGAAAGCGTTCTACAAAAGGCAAAATCAATTTCAGCGCAAAACGATGTATCGTTCACAAAAACCATCGAGTATGGCTCGCCTGGATATGCGATAGTCAAATTCATCAAAAATAAAGACAATAAGATAGACCTAGTCGTGATGGGTTCACGAGGTAGGAGCGCCATGAAAGAAGTTTTTCTTGGAAGCGTCTCGAACTATGTCCTGCACAAATCTCCAGTACCAGTTACAATCGTAAAATGATGCAGATACCATTAAAACAAAATTGATTTAAAACCTCTTGTAGTAGGTAAAATCATGAGACTGCAAAACAAAATAGCAATCATAACTGGTGCTTCAAGCGACATTGGGGCGGACATGTCAAAAAAGTTTGTAGAAGAGGGAGCGACTGTAATCATGCTTGGCAGAAACATCAAATCCCTTGAAAAGGCACGTTCTTCCATAAAAAACAAGGAAGCCACGGTCTCCATGTCTTGTGACATAAATGACGATTCCCAAACACTCAGTGTTGTAGAACAAGTAGTGGATAAATATGGAAAAATCGATATTCTGGTAAACAATGCAGCAAAAATTAACGATGCCATTCACTTTCATCAAATGAAGGATTCTGACATTTCAGATCTGGTAAATACCAACATTTTGGGGACATTTAAGATGACAAAGGCGGTTATAACGAAAATGCTTGATACCAAAAGCGGCTGTATCATAAATATCGGCTCGATATCAAGCGAGCGTGCCATTCCACGAGTCCATCTGGCGGTGTACTCGGCAACAAAGGCTGCATTGTCGATGTTCACAAAATCAATAGCCGTCGAGTATGCTAGAAAAAACATCAGGTGCAACTGCCTAAACCTCGGTATAATCAATGCCGGCATGATAAAGCCATATCTTGAGGATCCTCAGGCAAGAAAAGTTTTGGAGGAAAGGCAGCCACTTAACAGAATCGGAGAACCTACAGATGTATCAAATGCAGCTGTTTTTTTGGCATCAGACGAAGCAAAATGGATAACTGGCACCATTCTGAACATCGATGGCGGCAAATCTGCATCGGAAGGTTAGTCTTTTTCAATATTTTACTAATATGAAGCTGCCGTCGCATTTCCACTAATGAATTCTATAGAAGGGTTTTTCGATAACCTGAATATGTCGTCTATTTTGGCTCGACCTACAAGTATGAGATGATCATTTTGAGCTGAGGTTTGAAAACCAAACCTAGAGTTGATTTCATAAGATAACATTAAACGATCTACGTCGCCTTTGATTTTTACATCAAGCTCTACATGCGGTTCAACGTCTGGCAATCTTCTTTCTAGATACATGACTCTCATTGCAAGATCAACATCTATTTTGTTGAGCATATTTGCCAGCTCTTCTCTGTAATGATCAAAGCTAGATTCTATTGCTGACACAGCTATGATATTAATATCATAAATTTATGATGAATCATGATTTGCAAAAATGTAAATCGAGTACAGAATTTAATTATTTTTTAAGCATTCCTGACATCAGAGAACGTGAAATGAATTTGATGCTAATACGCATCTGTGCCAATTCATTCCGTTCTCGAACATCATTCTAACGTTGTGGGTATATATACACGCTAGGCTTTGCGTTGGCTGTTGTGGAATCCCTGTCAAATGAAGCCCAGATCCCGCTAATCTTGCTTTGGTATACAAATCTCTTTTTCCCATCCTCGCCTATCTGTCCTGTAACAATCAAAACATTTGCTTCCTCCAAAAACTGCAACCTTCTGTATACCATGCTTAGCAGTATGTTACACTCCTGACTTATCTCCGATGCAGATTTTGGTTTGTCAATAATCGTACTTATTATCTGCCTTGAGAATTTGTCGGCAAGAATGGAAAGGAAGAGATCTTCCTTTCCATTCGGAATCGAATTATGTTGCACTATCAACCGTATCTCAGAACGTGCAAGATTTGGTATAAAGGAAAAATGATTGCACTGCACTCACTTTTTTATTGTCGAACATTGATGCTTAGCATTGGTTCTGGGCTAGTTAGAAGAAAAATAAATTCATATTTCTAATAAAAAAATTGATAATTATTGTAAAAATTATACAGTTATGTCGAAATATCGGGTTGAATTTCTAATTTGCAAAAATGCAAATCTACTGGCACATTATATCACCAATTCAAGAAATGCTTCTTATGGCTCAAATGCCGGCATTACTCCCAAAAGAAGTTGAGATCCAGAGACTAAAGAAGATCTGGCTCATCGTCATTGC
>CAZITM010000003.1:12302-50799 GCA_964542205.1 uncultured Candidatus Nitrosotenuis sp. | reverse complement strand
GGGCTCAGGTTCGAGGCAAGGCTTTACGGCCACGAAATCACCACGCAGAACTTTGGCACATTTGAGCTGTTTTCATGGATTGGCGACATACAGGTAGCAAGAAGGCTAATAGTCAAGGTAAGCAAGAGATTCAAGATCAGGGTAATAGAAGGAGGATACAAAACAAAGGAAAAAATTGTCAAGATCAAAAGGCATGACTACGGCATGGTCAGAAGGGGGGACAAGGTGATTGGCCATGTGGCGCTTTCCGCACCAATACTTGGAGGAAACTGGCAAGTAGAACAAGAGGAACTTCGCTAAAGAACAAATAATCTCCAAACAGATCAATGGTTGTGAGAGTTGGAATAGTTGGCACTGGACTCCTTGGAAACGCAGTCGGATTAAACATCCTAAAACACGGCTATGCACTGACTGCATACAATAGGACAAAGAGCAAAACTGAGGAGTTGCAAAAAAACGGCGCAAAAATTGCAAACTCGCCAAAGGAGGTGGCCGAAAGTTCCGACATCGTTTTTACAATAGTTAAAAATGCCGACGCAGTTCGCAAGGTAGCATTTGGCGACAGCTGCATTGCATGTGGAAAACATGATGGGTTGGTAGTTGCCGACATGAGTACAATAAATCCCGTCGACTCGAAAGAGATATCAAAAGAGTTTTCAAGACATGGCATTTCATTTTTAGACACACCCGTCATGGGCGGGCCCAACGTTGCGATTACCGGGGATCTTGTGATGATGGTCGGCGGCGACAACAAAGTTTTTGAAAAATACAAGGATGTTTTCGATATAATAGCAAGCAAGGTCTTTTATCTTGGTGAAAACGGAACTGCGCATTCTGTCAAGCTGGCAATGAACCTCCAGATAGCCATGCTGGCACTTGCGATTTCTGAAGGCATAACGCTTGCAAGGGGTGCGAATATACCGCCTGAGACATTTCTGCAGATTCTCAACTCGACTTACTTTAAAACAGGCATGAGCGAGAACAAGGCCTACAAAATGATAAAAGGAGACTTTACGCCAACATTCACACTCGCAAATCTCAGAAAAGATCTTGACACGATAAATGAGGCTGCAGCCACGTTTGGACTGAGCCTGCCCATGGCAAAGATGGCAAACTCGGTATTCAGAGACGCAGAAGAAAAAGGATTTGGCGCATTTGACTATACGTCGATCCTAGCATATCTAAAGGAGCATGCCAAGTCCTACTAGATCTTCTTTTTTCTCACATACATGCGATATACCACGGCCACTACGATAAATACTGCTGCGGCGACTGTCGACCAGCTAATAAACGGAATCATCTCCACTTCGGCCATACCTGCCAGAAGAATCAGAATAAAATAAATACATTTGATAATTGACTACGGGTGGATGCCTGAGATAATTTGTCAAGACTGTGGCAAAAAGATGTTCCACGAAAACGAGGACACGCTAAAGATTGAAGAGTCGGTTCACAAAAAGTTCTGTCGCAAAAAGCCTGGCGAGTCGCACAGCTACATGCACCGCGACACCGCACACATGTCCACATTCGACCCAGAACGTGAAGTCGACCAAAAGGGCAAACCGCTCTTAAAGTAATGAGTGTCGAAGAGATCTTCGAAAAAGGCATCACAGAATTCAACTTGGGCAACTACAAAAAGGCACTACTGTTTTTTGAAAAGGTGTTAGCTGCTGATCCGTCACATGTCATGGCGCTGATAAAAAAAGGAAACATCTTGGGGAAATTTGGCAAATATTTGGATGCGATTTTGTGTTATGATACCGCGCTGGAGGTCGAACCTCAAAACACCCTGGCACTAGCGAATAAGGGCCTTGCACTACACTATCTTCAAAGATATAATGATGCGATTTTGTGTTATGACGCCGTCTTGTTGCTAAAACCCCAGAACCCCACAATACTTTACAACAAGGCATCGAGTCTGATCCTTCAGGGCAAGATGACAGAAGGTCTTGCGATCCTAGAGGAGGTGATCAAGATTGATTTTTCGTACAAATACAAGGCAAGGTTTGACGTTGATTTTGTTGGTATCAAAAAAACAAGCGAGTTCATGCGGATTGTTTTGTAAGATGTAAATATTCAAAAATAAAGCCTTGTTTGTTGGCAAGTGAATATGACATAGTCGTAGTCGGCGCCGGTCCCGCAGGCTCGTCTGCGGCGTTTTCTGCTGCAAAGGCCGGCATGAGGGTGGCTCTGCTGGAAAAAGAAAAAAGCGTAGCGCAGACAGTCAGGACAAGTGGTGTCACGTGGATGGACTTTGTCGAAGAGTTTGGCATCCCAGAACATTGCTACAACCCTGTCAAAAACTATACCTTCTGCTCGCCAAACAACGAAGTCACGATTAGTAGCAATACGCCAAAGGCAGCAGTGCTAGATGTCAGAAAGACTTACCGCTGGCTTGCAGAAAAGGCGCAAAAACAAGGTGTCGATTTGTGTCTAAATACCACGGTGACAGATGCTGCCAGAACATCTCATGGGATTTCAGTTGTCACGTCAAACGGAGAATTCAGCTCGAAAATAGTAATTGATGCGAGTGGTTTTCAGACAATAGTGGCCAAGTCACTTGGCCTCGTATCGCAGTGGAGGAGGTTTGGCGCTGGCGCCGAATACGAAGTCGAGGCCGAAAACGTTGATCCTCAAACATGGTATCTAATGGTTGGACAGCAATATTCGCCTGCAGGATATGCATGGATATTTCCACTTGGGAAAGGAATCGTCAGAATAGGTGTTGGTGTAGGAAAACCCGAGTCCCAAGTTGACCCCGCAGAGAGACTAGATGAGATAATCGCCAAGCGACTTGGGCCAGTAGCAAAGCTTGGCAAGATTACGCCCATAGAGTTCCATTATGGTTTAATCCCAAATGAAGGCCTTTCAAGAAAGACTGTTTATGATAAGCTGATTTTGGTGGGCGACACAGCAGGCCAGGCAAACCCCCTTGTATTGGAGGGAATACGATACGCCATAAGGTTTGGAAGGATTGCAGGCGAGGTTTCCGCAAGCGCAGTATCAAAGGGAAGCACGTCAGAAAAGGCACTGAACCCCTATGAAGAATCATGGAAAAAGGCCATCTCATCAAAGATAAGATCTGCTTCAAAGGTGCAGACAAGGTGGCTTGGTCTATCCGATAAACAATGGGACAAAGAGCTTGACATCATAAGGGAGCTGAATATTGACGAGTTTTTGGATTTTATTAGAGCCGAGTTTAGCCTTGCAAGCATAGTTAGGCTTGCGGCACACCATCCAAAGCTTGCCGTAAGACAGCTTTTTAGCATTGTAAGGGGCGGCGACTAACGGGTGATCATCCAGTGAGCAATTTTGGGCAAAATTAATGAGGGCCAGACATGCTTAATATCATGTGGCCAACGTCACGCTCAAAGCTACTGAAAATGGACCATGTCTTGTTATTATAGATGGAAAAACAGTAGCTGCCTTGTGCCGGTGCGGATCATCAAACAACAAGCCTCATTGCGATGGTTCCCATTCCAAAATAGGATTCAAAGCAAAAGCCACAGAAATCGAGGTTTAGATGGGAACTGTGGGGATATGGCACTTGAGATTTAGAAGGATTTTACATAAAAATACCGATGATCATGATATCTCAGAGTGCCCCATTTGCAATGCGGAGATAAAGCCCTATTGGGAGCCGAGATACAACGGGGTGAGAGCAACCTGTGTCAGATGTGGCATTAATTGGGCCGAATCGTGATATTCTAGTTTACTCTAAAGAAATCAGAGACTGCCAGATCATGATATTCCAGTTGTGCGACGTAAATTCCCGGCTCTAGTGAAATTGAGACTGTCTCGTTAAAGTAGCCAGACGCCGTGTCCTTTAGCGGAATTTCTTTTACTCGGTTTCCCCTCTGGTCAAAGATATCTATGTAAATGTCCTCAGGGAACGCGATTCTTTTGTATATTGACCCCGAAACATAAAGGCTGTCGCCTTCCACGTATGCGTCAATTACTGCGGTCGTTGATCGGTTTGGTAAATAGCGCTCAATTAGTCCTTTGAGCTCAGTTATCTTTGCGGCCGATGTGGAAAAGTCTTTTTTGTGCAACGCTTCTTTTATGGCGTTCATCACCGGATCAAAGCGCGCCTTGTTTATCTCATAATTTGCACTGCCAAACGTTTCAATAAAAGACTGGAGCTCCTCAAAGTCCCTTGCATAGTTGACGTTTTTGATGTCGTCTTTACTGTGAATGGTTGTGCTTTTTTCTTTGACATCAACTATTTGCGAGGCCTCGTTGTTCTGCCACTGCAGCACCACTACATACAGTCCCGGCTCAGTTGGTGCATACCACTGAGTATACAGGTCTCCCTGCCTCGAATCGGAGAACTTGAGTGTGCTGTGGACATTTCCTTCCATATCATATACGGTCAGATATAGGTTCTGCCTTCTGTCTGCAGTCTGCTTGTCGACTGCACCACTCATTACCCATATCTGTTTTTCAGCATCGTATGAAATATCAAAAATTATTTTTTTGTTTTTCATCTCCATTTTGTCGGACAAAAACGCCCTGATCTCTTTTATCTTGTCTTCTACGTCGACAAAGTTCCCATAATCGACAAGATCATATGCCTTTTCCTTTAGCTTATTAAATTCCGAGGAATGTTCCTCAAAGTCTGCATTGTAGAACGCAGTAGCAAAGTTCGATAGCTGCTCTATTTTCTTTCTATACTCTATTCTCTTTATTTCGTCGCCGGTATAGCCTACCTCAGAGCCATATGGGTCTTCGGAATACTTCTTTGACACGGTTTGCCATTCAGAAAACAGTTCTCGCACCATGTTGTCTGCTCCGTCAAGGTCTCCTTTTACTACTAGGTTTCTTGCCGTTTCGAGTTCCTTTTTCATGGATTTTGTAAAGTCGGTGTACCCCGGCAGGAATCTGTTGTGTGTGTTGCCAAGGTCCAACAGGTTCTCGAGGGACTTTGCTCGCTGTAAGATGTCAGAGGCCCTTATCTTGTAGGCGTCCTTTGTGTACGAGTCCAGCTTTGCCTGCACGGCAGGGCGGTTGTCACTTGCCCACGATAGGAGCACCTCGATTTTTTCTATCCTGTTAATGGTTGGGTTTCCCTTTTCAAGCTCAAGTGCGGTATTAATTATCTTTAATGCGTTGTTTATCTCGACCAGGCTCTGGTAGTCTGCCTGCAGCTCTGCCTTGCTCTTCATCTTTTCATATTCAAATTTTAGCACAGACAGGGGGCTGCGCTTTTCTCTAAGATCGTTTATTGTGCCGTCAAATTCAGAGACCACGCTCAGTATTTCTGCAAGTGTATTTGCGCCGCGAACCTTTTCCAAAAGCGATTCAAATGAAACTATCAGGGATGGGTTGGCATTGCTTCGCTTTGAGAACTCGATGGTAGTCGAGATTCGTGACGATATGTCAATTACGTTTTTCATATCTAGTATTTCCTGTTTTACAGCAACGATATCATCAGGCGACGTCGCTGTCTGCAGTTTTGATACCAGCTCATCAAGTCTTGGCTCTATGAGAACCGCAAGATCTGGCTTTGGGTCTGCAGATGTGAACCTATCTACTTTGTCTAGATTCCGCAAAAGCAGAGTCGCCTCGTACAGCTTGTCGACTTTGTCTTTTTGTTCAACGAACTTTTCAAGCGATTCCTTTCCTAGTAGCGACTCCCGAAGTGTGCCCCACTCTGTTTTGATAAGCGATGCGAGGCCATCCTCGCGCTTGAGTGTTGCGTCCAGTGTTCTTGACTTTGTAAGCATATCTACAAGTTTGCCAAGTTCGTCTGAGTAGACTGGTCCTGTTCCCCTTGCAAAGATAAAGCCTATCTCCTCTTTGAGAGGCCTGCTCATAAGCGAGTTTGACTTTGTCATCAGGTTCAGTAAGAGATCGTTTAGCTGCTCGTATGTCAGAGGCTGCTCTGTTACGACTTTTTGCGGATCAGCATTTGCTATCTGCACATAGGCATCGTTTAACGTGCTAATTGCTGCCTTGTCGTTGCCTATCTGCGAGTAAAACATAGCACCGTATGTCTGCGAGTTTATCTTGCTTGCCTCTGCTGGGTGCAACATGTTGGAACTGACCAGACTCTTTGTTGTCTGCAGTGCTGTTTCCACAGCTGGCCTGAACTTGGCGTCGACGCCAAAAACATCGGATTCGTCATAGTGTGACGATAACAAAGCCGAATACAGATCACGCATCTGTGATATTGCAGATGTTGCAGCGGAAATCGATTTTATCGCTTGGAGATTATTTTGATATTGCAATAACTGATCTGCACTTATCTTGTCTTCAAGCGACGCAATTTTTGTCTCAAGAAGTGCAGTTCCACGAGCCACATACTCTACGTCTTGGGCCTCCTTTGCCTTTTCCTTCAAAACGTGAAATGAGCTATTTGCTGCAGAGTCGCCGTAGAACACCTTGACATCATAGTTGCCGTCGAGCCCACAAATTCTGCCGGTGAGCGGAGCGGCGTCTGTTACAAAGTGGCCGTTTGAGAGCGGCTTTAGTTGCTGGATCTGGCACAGATCGCCGTTTGGGTTTATTATCTGCACAACCACAAAGAGATCCGGTTCCACATTAGAAACATGGCCAAACAAAAATACCTGCTGTCCTTTCTTGTACTGCCCAAAAGTATCCAAGAGCACTATCTGTGAGGTCTGTGCATGGGCAAGGGTCGGAGTCAGCAGTATAGCTAGCAATAAGCTCACCACACCGACTTGCCGCATAGAAAAGATCAGATTAATTGAGGCTACTTAAGGTTTGGGTAGAATTTTTACTAGGCTGCCAAGATTTCTTTTTTAAAAATTCCGTTCTGCACAGGTGATGGTTCCTCGATTTTTGAAATCTCAGGCATAAAGCACAGCGCATGCACTTGTTCTTTGGTCCGCTTTCCACACTGGACGCATACCATGCTGACAGCCTTGCGACATTCTGCGCATATTGTGCATTTTATGATTTGCCCACCGCAGTTTCTGCATGATTCATCTGGCATTTTTCTTCAAAACCACTTTTGATGTTTTGAATATAAGACTATAGTAGAATTTGTTCGTAGAAAAGATCAGCGAACTTGTGCCTTTTTCTTTTTTAGGTAAAGAATCACACCCAATATGGCTACACCGGCAACAATCGTTGTAACTCCGAGGCTGTCTGGATCCTTTTCTTTTGCTACATGGTCGACCATTGTTTCTTGTAGCACGTTTCCGTCTGAGCCAACAACAAGAAAACTTGCAGCGTAGATGTCCGGCTTTAATACAGAATCCGAAATAGCGTATATTTTAAGGTCAGCGGCACCAAGACTCATTGTTGCAGTTAGATCCTCCGGAAGCACAAGTATTGCAGAGTTATCAGACACATGTATGATCCCCTCAGCCACCTGCGCACCTGACGCATCATTTACAAAGTAATAAAGCTGCGATGTGTCTGCTGCATGTATTGGAATTTCTGTTCTACTTCCTCTTACCAGGTGATCATGAACGTCTATTTTTGTTATCTTTGGAAGGTTCACAGTCTCGAATTCTTCCCACGCCCCTGCCTTAAAGGGGTAACCCGGATCATCGAAGGCCCTTATGGTAATCGTCCTTGCTTCAGGCGAATACCCCTCAAGGTAGAACGGACCGTTACTGATTATGGCGTGGTTTTTTTCTGTTATCCATTTTATTGTTGCAGAATACCTTGCATCGTAGTATTCTTGCGGGTTTTTGGATATTTCAAGTGCCTTTGGAATTCTGCCGGACTTTACAAAATCTTGCATGTACTGCTTAATTATTTCTGCATCTTTTGGTATGATAAGAGAAATCCAGCTGACGCTTTTTGCTTGGGATTCTGTCCTTGAGAATGCAGCCTTGCCGTCGATTACTGCTTGTTCCATGGCAAACATCACCTCCCACGGTTGCGTGACCCAAATGCCCCCCCAGTCGGCAATCTCGGATTCATCAAAATGCCAAAAATTCACATATACTTCGATGGTGTCCTCGTCCAGCTGCCTAATCCCCACTAGTGTTTTTGCCCCCTGTGCCGCAGTCGGTGAGTATTCTGGGTCAAACGTCTTGTCATTTTCCCCAGATGGTGTAGCCCATTCCTGCCCAAAGTACACTGAGTACAGGACATCGTTTATGTCCATTTTTTGGCCGTGGTGCCAGTTTCCAAACAAAAGATTGTACGTTACTTTGCTTGTTGCCTTGATACCGGCGCCAATATTTTTCCATTCTTGCCTTTCTACATCCCAGATAATGGCGTCCGGTGGCACGTCCAGAGACCCGGCAGGCCCAGCCGTCTCCACCCGCCAGTCCTGCCTTACCGCAAAGTTTTCGCCAGAGTATGGATTTTTGAACATGCCAGGATCGTATAGTGTATCCCAAATGTTTTTGCTGTATGCATCCCCCAGCCCACGGACTGGATTCCATGCGCCCTGGTAGATTTGCTTGACTCCGATTTTGAGGTCGCCGTCACCTGGTCTTGCGTTGATTGGCGTGTACCTTGTCGTTATTCCGCCTCCAAAGTCGTTTATTATGCCATTTACGTTTTTGTTTGTGACAAATGGATCTATTTTTGCTGCAAGAAATATTCTAACTGACTCGCCGATTCCTTCCTTCGTAGCCTCCCTGATAAGCTCGACTCGTTGTTCTGCCGAGGTGTAGTTGCTAGAGTAGATTTTTTGTGTTACCTCGTCGAGTTTTTGGTTCTGATAGTTCCAGTATGCAGGATTATTAAAACCAGGCATGTTCGAAAACCATGGCGCATACATTGGCGCAAGTCCTTTTGAGTCATACCTGACAAAGGCTGACCTGCCTGCATATCCTTCCGTGTACATATTCCATTTTATCTCTGCGGGGTCTGAACCGTACACCACGACAAATGCCTTGTTTAGGTCCCCAAAGTCTTTTTTGACCGTAAATCCTATTTTTTCAAGCTCCGAGGAAATTGTTTCCCCTATGGATTTTCTTACAGGATCGTCGTTTCTGATGAAAATTGTGATGGTTATTGGTTTTTGGCCATATTGCCACTTGTTGTCGATTTTTTGTGCGCCGGACTCTAGGAGTTTCTCTGTAATCAACTGGTTTGCGAGCTCTGGGTTGTACCGGAAATGAAACTGCTCCAGCTCATCAACTATTGACAGATAGTCAGGATCAAACGGCCCGTAGTTTGAAACCATTGGCACGCCGTTTCCACCCATGAGCTCATCGACGATCAGCTTTCTGTCCACAAGGTAGTTTAGTGCGAATCTTACCTCCCGATAATAAAACGGGTTGAACTCTTTTCCTTCTGCGGGATTGAGCAAGAGACTATACGAACCACCAGTAGCATAGAAGACCTGCAGGTTTTCTAGATCCTGGTTTTGTATGATCTCAGACGGTATCCTAGAATAATACAGATCAAGGTTTCCTTTTTTTATCTCCTCTATGGCAGTGCTCTCGTCCAAATACTGGATGAACTGTACCGAGTCAACGTATGTCCCTTTTTCTGCAAACGCGGTGGTTGTAGCAAACGACACAAATGCCAAAAAGAACAGAAATGACCTCATCGGTTTTTGTAAGACCTGATCTAATTTAAAGCTCAAAAGGAGCACGGAGTCATTTTAGAATCAAGTTTGATTTGCCTGTAACACTTAAAATTTGCAGGACCTAAAAATTCTAATGGACCAAAGAACATGGGTCAGCGCCCTCGATGGAATAATTTGCGGCGGGGTCTCTGTGGAGGATTTTGCGGCCGTCATAAACAAGGACAAAAACACCTCAAGAAGAATGCTTCAGGAGCTGTCCCACAACGCAATAGGCAGGTTCGATGGCAGTGTTATCGAGTTTGATGAGGGCGATAAGCTAAGAGCTACGATCGTAGCACTCCAAAAGGGGGCGGAGATAGACGAGGTATCAGAACACCTAGACTGGAGAGACTTTGAGGGCCTTGCAGCAAGAATACTTGAGATGATGGATTTTTCGACAGTACGAAACCTAGTTCTGGCAAAACCTCGCATGGAAATAGATGTAGTGGGTATCAAGTTCGGCGTCGCAATCCTAATCGACTGCAAGCATTGGAAACGACATAGCCAGTCCGCACTACAGAAAGCTGTAAGAAAGCAGATAGAGCGTACAAAGCACTACGTTGCAAGTACAAGCGGCGCGGTTGCGGCTCCAGTTATAGTAACGTTATACCAAGACAAGGTAAGCTTCATTGACAAGGTTCCAATAGTTCCGATTTTCCAATTCGTGTCGTTTGTTGAAGAGTTTTATGGAAACATGGAACAGGTTCAGACTATAGAAACAGAGAAACAATAAAGACTGCCATACTTCCAGCCATGAACAGTTTTGAGAGCAACATGGATCGATCAAGTGCGGCCGAAAAGTCTTCAAGTATTGCAGCTCCCATCACCTTGACGTTTGTTTTGTGTTCCAGTATCTCAAATGACGCAGGTTCCAGTTTTCTTTCTGCCTGCTCTGCAAGTTTTAGATACCACGATGCAATCTCTTTTGGCTGGGTAACCTTGCCAAATGGGTAGTATCCTGTGCGGTTTCTTACAATTGTAGAGCTAAAGTGCGTATCTGAGGTGCATATCTCAAGGAGTGTGTGGCCGTTTTTTGAAAAATGATTCACTATTTCTTCGCGCACACCATTTTCCATGTTGTTAGAGTCGGCCCATCCTAGAAAATACTTGACATTGTTTATCTTGAGACACAGTACCCCGATTCCGCCAGGGCCTAGGTCTGGTGCAGTCATCTGCATTTCATCAAAGTTTGCATAGCCAAACTCCATAGGGTAGCTTTGCTTTGTTATCATGGTCTCAAGGGTCGCCTTTGCTGCCTTGAGCATGTCTTGCGAGTCTGGCTCTGATATTTCCTCGCCCATGGCGTTGTGGCAGTCAACTATCAGGAGTTTTTCGAAATTTCTGTTGCTTGCGAACTGTTCAATCTCTTTTTTCACATAGTTTGGCACATCCTCCATTCCGTGAGGTGAAAGCGACAAGAACAAAAGTGCCGTTTTTTCAAACAAGATTCCGATTACTCGCGCCTTGTTGACCTGAACGGTGACAGGTTCTGTGCACACCGCGCCTTTTTTGAGTACGGAGCCGTTTGCGAGGCTTGCCAAATAGTTTTCAACCTCGGTTTTTGATGGCAGATTAAGTGCGTGGTCCGATATGCTATGCATTACCATTGCAGACGAGTTCATCGTCTTGTAGATGTGATATGTGATGTTACTTCCGCCAATTGGATGGTATGGCCCTGGGTGAACCTCCGGCAGCACCATCCTAAAGTCGTTGCCTTTTGAGTAGATGCGAATCTGTGATGTGATGACGCTTGACGGCTTGGATCTTGATGCTATTATGGATTCCACTTCGTCAAAGTTTCCCTTGGATCTTGACGCAAGGTATGCCTGCACCAGTTTGTGTGTGCTCTCGACGTTTGGTCTACCTGCCCTGTCGGTTGTAAAGGACCATACCGTTGCAATCGCCAAAAACGCCGCTCCAATCCACAGGACTGGTGGATCAAAAAGTGAACTTACTAAGAGATCCTGCGGAATCAAGACCAGATACATCGCAAGAGGTTGCACAAAACATAGTGCCCATGCCCTCTTCATCGAAGCGCCAAGAGTTGTTGTGAGTATTCCAATCCTAAAGCTTGCAAAGATAATCATCCCTTCTGTCACATAAAACAACGACAGTTCTTCTTTTGATAGGATTGTTGATGCAGCGATTCCAGATAGTGTTATCCCCAACCACACCAGATTGCCAAACAGCGACATGTGTAGCGATTTTGAGTATTCTTTGTTTTTGATAAAGCACGAATCAAGATACTGAGTCGCAAGTAGTACCGCGATTAGTGGCGGAAGACGGAATGCCAGCTCGTCAGGCCTTGCAAGGTAGAAAAAGAGCGCGACTACACATAGAATCGATGCGGCCACTGCCGAAAACAGCAAAGAATGATAGCGCGAAGAAGGGGTCAGTAATGTAAGCGAATAACGTTTGTGAATTTTTGATACATCGTCATGTGATTCTGTCATTTGATTTCTATCTTATCAGAAATAGGTCGAGAAGCCACGAGATCACAATAAGCCCAGTTGGTATCGACACCACGATTCTTGGGTCAAGCCTGTATCCCTTGGTTTCATCTTCAAAGAAACGCAATAATCCCGCAGAAGATGCAGGCAGCGGTGCCCCTTTTTTCTTACTGCTACTCATTTAATGGAAAAGCTAGGAGATTAAAATAAAAACTTTACGTCAGCTCCTGAGTTTCTGCATGGTCTCTATAAGCGAGTTTATCGATTTTAGGATCTGTTGCTGTTTTTCATGGTTTTTTTCCAATTCCAGTTCGGCAGTCAACTGCTCAAGTTTTTTGTTCATGGATTCTAAGATCGGATTTTTTTCAGGTTTTTCGCTTGATTTTTCAGATTCTGTGATCTTGGTTTTGTCAGGTTCCTTTCCGCAGTTTATGCAAAGTGCGTTTCCGTCCTTCATGACACGGACTCCGCTGCAGTACGGGCATGGCTCCGCAAGCAGTGTTGCACCTGCAAGGAGCATCTCTACTGCTTTTTTTCGCAGTTCTTGCGACATAGGTTATTTATGATCAAGCCTTTGTAAAAAACCTAGTTTTGCAAAAAACAGCCAACAAGGCTTAATAGTCGGAACGAAGGATAAAACACAGTAACTAATGGCGGTAATTTGCAACACATGTGGACTTCCTGAAGATTTATGTGCTTGCGGTGCTCTTAACAAAGAAAGTACTAAGATCGTCATAAGACTTGAAGAAAGAAGATTCAAAAAGAAAGGAACCATGATAGAGGGCCTCGATTCGAAACTAAACGATCTACAAAGGACACTAAGTGACCTCAAAAGAAAGTACGCCTGCGGAGGAACCACGAAGGACAATTACATCTTTTTGCAGGGGGATCACCGTGAGACCATGAAGGATACCCTCGTCAAGCTCGGATTTCCAGAATCAAGCATCGAAGTTCACTAGGTTTGCAGACCCACAAGATCCTTCAGGGCATATCAATTCCATATTCTGCTCTAGTGTCCGTGATTTTTGGATTGATGATTTTTTCTTTTCCGATAGGTGCATATCTTTTTTTTAATTCACCGCTTGGTGGAAGCATCGAGTATGGTTTCCCCGTATCTGAACTGGAAGTGGTGCAAAAGTACGGCCTTGACTTGCCGTCATGGGTTAGTGTAGGAGATGTTTTTGTAGTTGTGTGGATGTTTTTCCTAATAATATTCACAATAGCTGTCTTTGGGCCAAAGAAGAACTTTGTACAGGTTCTTTCACCGATGATGTCGGGCGCACGCGCTGTGCAGGAGGGCAATTATTTGTTGCATGCAATACAGTGGTTTTGTGTAATCATCGTTTTGTCGGCGGCAATCGACTTGGCACAGCAGCGTTTTGGTGTTAGTATCACCCCCCCTCAGTTTGAAAATGATCTTGTGCAGTTTCTAAGAGTAAGCGTTGCTCCAGTAGTAGAAGAGATCGGATTCAGGACACTTTTGATTGGCATACCACTCTTTTTGTTTTACTCCCACAAACTATCTGGCAAGCAATTCTTTAAGACGCTGTGGAATCCCTCTGCAAGTCTTTCCATACACAGCCACACAAAGGCAATTGCACTAATTGTTGCAGTCGGCGTGTTTTTTGGAGCAGCGCATGTCATGTCTGAGCAGTGGAGCCAGGGTAAGTTTGCGCAAGCCACCATGAGTGGGATAATAATTGGATGGGTCTACTATAGATACGGTTTTGTTGCCTCGCTTCTCATTCACTGGGCGACGAACTATGTGATTTTTTCATATGGGTATTTGGTGTCAGTGGTAAATGAGGTTAGGTTTATCGATTCGTTTTCTCATTCACTCATCCAGACAATCGAGGTCTTGTTTGTAATCACGGGCGTTCTTTCGATTTCAATCATGGCATTAAGGCATAGAGAAAAGAAACTAGAGGCCCAAGGCCAGCTTTAAACCCTTGTACCTGTTTCGGATCGTCACTTCTGTGACGCCTGCAGCCTCGGCGACATCGCGTTGAGTCTTGTTTTCTCCGTTTGTGACGCATGCGACGTAAAGTGCTGCTGCCGCAAGACCCATTGGGTCCTTTCCTGCGGATATTTTGTTTCGTTCTGCAGTTGTGAGAATTTTTGCAGCCTCGCGTTTTGTTTTTTCAGACAGGTCAGCCTTGCTTGCTATTCTCGCGATGCATTTTATCGGATCAACTACTGGCATCTTCAGACTCAGTTCACGCAATAATAGCCTGTAGCACCTTGCAATGTCCTTTCTTTTTATGTTGCTAGCATTGCCTATGTCCTTTAGTGTTCGCGGCGTCTCCGTGTCTCGGCACGCCGCATAAAGTGCAGATGCAATAAGTGCAGAGATTGAACGACCCCTAACCAGTCTTTTTTCTAGCGCCTTGCGGTAGATGTATGCTGCCTTTTCTACCACTGCATCTCCCACCGCAAGCTTGTCCTTTAGGCGGTCAAGCTCAGAAAACGCCTGCCGGAAATTCCTATCGATCGGCTCATGAACTTGGCTTCGAGAATCCCAAGTTCTCAGCCTTTCAATAGTCGAGCGCATTGTAGAAGAAAGGGGCTTTCCTGTTGCGTCCTTGTCTGCATGTCCAATTATTGTAGCAAGACCCATGTCATGCATTGCAAGCGACGTTGGAACGCCGGTTCTGCTTTTTCCTTCGTCTTCCTTTGAAAAAGAGCGCCATTCTGGCCCTGCCTCGACATTTTGTTCATTTATTACAAAACCACATTTTGAGCAAAAATTTTCACCCATACTAGAATCTATGACTATTGAGCCCTGTGCACAGCGAGGGCAACGATCTTTTTTTACTACGCTTTTTGATATTTTTTGCAAGCCTTTTTGATTCTCGCAACTAACTGCAAGATCCGCTAATAAAACTGTCGATATTATAACACAAGTATTACCTAGTGAAAGAACCCAACGGCCCTGTTTTTTCCCCAAATATTGTACCTACGGACAAACCTATGTTTGCAACTAGGTTTATTGTTATCAGACAGACTATTTAGGACGGCTTCCAGTCTTTTGGCATCGCGCCGCGTGTTGATTTTGGCTTTTCCTCGTCTTTTGGGAGTGCGGTTTGTGAGTCGTAGACGCTTTGGTGTTGCTTGTATGTCTGATCATCGGTTGCAAGCTCTGCTTCACCCCTTACTGTGTGATATCCGCCGGATGCTTCACTTGTGCTTGTTGCGCGCAGGTATTTTGGATCAATTCCTGTTTGTATGTATTCAGATTCTTTCTTTGCCTTTTTGGCGCTCCAAACAAAGAACCCTCCAGCCCCTGCCGCTGCCATCCCGGCCATGCCATATATGATAAAGACCGGAAATGAACCAGTCGATGTTTGCGCAGCTCCTGCTGGTGCCACTGCGGATACTCCGATTACCTCGTGAGTATCAAGAGTGTCAGGGGATGCATATCCTGCCAAGAAAATGTTTGCCGCATCTCCAGACTGGACTGTTCTCACATGATAAGTTTTATCAGAAGTGAATGTTGCTTCAAATTCTTTTTCTCTTACTTGTCCTTCTCTAAGGCTGCTCTCACCCATTGTAAATGATGATACTACGACCTTGGCGCCGGAGAATCCAAACCTGGTAGTGTCTGCCGCAATTCCTGTCGGGTCAAACAAAAAGTGCCAGTTAGTTAGTGGTTGATTTCCAATTCCAGAAGCATCAATGAGGCCCATTTCCATGACACTTTTGGCCTCGCCAGTTATCTGCGATGCCACATCCGGATATAATGCTGTGAAAAATGAGATCGGTTGGTTTACATCGATTGGACCGTGCTCTTCGCTTGTAATCACGACTGGGCCGTCTATTTTGATTCCTCTCCATGTTGCGTCAAAGAGACCGGGCGAGCCCTCTTGGTATTCTCTTATCAGAAATCCTTCCATAGTCGGAATAAGTACCACTTTGTAATCAACTGAGACGTGATCTCCTCGCCCAACCATAGTTGCACTGTACTCCAGCTTGATGTCGGTGACGCGAACGGTGCTTCTTGCCTCAACTAGGCTCTCGTTGATTTTGTCAATCAGGTCTTGTGCGCCTTCAGATGTAGAGTCTGCAGAAAAGACAATCAATGCATCCTGTCCTCTGAGCGCATCCGCAATCGAGCCTCCGTCCTTGTATTCTATAAAGGCGGTTCGCTGGAAGATGAATTTAGGGGTTTGTGCGCTTTCGTATGTCTTTGCGTCCCAGTTTAGCTGGGCTGCAAAAGCAGGTGACACAAAACCTAAAATCAGAATACTAAGAACCAGCAATGATAACGGCGAAACCCGATTCACAGACTCGATGCCTTTGGGCACAGTAATAAATCTTATCTTGTGGTTCAAAAACAGCCAAAAAAATTACAAACGAATTTTTTTCGCATTAGTATTTTGTGGATTGGATTTTGCCGTGCAAAATTTTACATTACTGAAAGGGTAATATGGATCCCCGGCTCCATACAAAAAGGGTTTTATGATAACAATTTTGGCAGGCGGTACAGGCTCTGTTAAACTTGTTCGGGGGCTGACTTCCCAGAGCCGAGACCTCAACGTAATTTGCAATGTCGGCGACAACTACTGGCTGTATGGCTTGTATGTATGCCCCGACATCGATACTATAATTTATGGGTTGGCAGACATCTTGGACTATGAAAAAGGCTGGGGCATAAGAAAGGACACCTTTGGATTTTTGCGACAAATGGAAATTTTTGGCGAAGAAACTTGGTTTAGGGTCGGCGACAGAGACGTTGCTACCCATTTGATCAGAACAAACATGCTAAAGAATGGGAAAAATCTTGGGGACATAACAAAGTGGCTGTGCGAAAGATTTGCGGTGGAGACAAAGGTTATGCCGGTTACTGATAACACGATAGAGACAAGAATTACGACAAACAAGGGTGAAATGCACCTGCAGGAATTCTGGGTAAAGTACAAAGGAAGAGACAAAGTTGAGGGGATCCAGTACATCGGAGCAGACAAGGCAAGGCCGAACCCGGAGGCAGTAAATGCAATTCATGATTCAGAACTTGTGATAATTGCACCGGGCAACCCGCTCACTAGCATAGGTCCGATGCTGCAGATAAAGGGAATAAGAAAAGAGCTTGCAAAAAACAGAAGGAAAGTCGTTGCAATTAGCCCACTCCTTGGCACCAAGGCATTTTCTGGGCCTGCTGCAGAATACATGGCAGCTGCTGGGATAGAAGTGTCTCCATATGGAATAGCTCAGATGTACTCTGATGTTTGTGGAAGCATCGTGATTGACTCAAAAGACAGATTGCTTACAAAAAAGATCCAGAACCTAGACATGAAGGTATACGACACTAGCATTAAGATGACAAACAAGATAACTGAAGATGCGCTTGCATCATTTGTTCTAAAGAACGTTCGCGTATAGCTTGAAAGTAGCTGCTATAATTCCTGTAAAGACATTCTCAAAGGCAAAGACTCGCCTCGCGCTACCACAGGAAAAAACAGAGGATCTCTGCAAGATAATGCTAGACGAGGTTCTCTCCGCAATATCAAAGTCGCAGATAAGCAAGACAATAATGGTATCAAAAGACGAGAGAGCGCTTGGCATAGGAAAAAGGTATGGAGTCGAGCAAATGGTCGAAGAAAGGGAAAACGGTGTAAATGCCGCAGTTGCTCTTCCCGAGGAGTATCTTCTTGAAAACGGATTTGACGCATCCGTAGTCTTTCCACAAGACATTCCGCTTGTCAGAGCTGAGGACATTTCAAGCCTTTTGTCCTGCCAGAAGAGCCCCAGGTCGCTCCTTGTCGTGCCTTCCAGAAAGTTTGATGGGACAAACGCGCTTTTACGAAGCCCCGTCAATGCCATGGAGACACATTATGATGAGGATAGCTACAGGATTCACCTCAGCACTGGAAAGGCAAGAAACCTGGCTACATCGTTTGTTCTTATCAGCAGGATGATGTGGGATGTTGATGATATGTCTGACCTTGAATTTATCATGCGCAATGTTGAAAAGCCTGATCTGGCAGAAAAGCTCCGAAAGATACTACAATGATCCCATTAATTGGAATATTTCTTGCAATCACAATCCAGGCAACCAGCGGGCTGGCACCGGGCTCTTCTGTGACGTTTTATGTGCATGACGACGACCTAAACACGAGCCATCGCGGAATAGACGAGGTATCCACCGCAGGACTCTTGGAGTTTACACTTGGTGGCGTTCCCATCCCAGGTCCGTCAAAAATAGTAGAGACTGGGAACAACTCTGGAGTATTTGTGGGGCGAGTCGAGATACCCCAGACAATAAATGGCAGGGCTGTGACGCAGGGCGATACACTTTTGATAAAATACAGCGACCAGTCGGATTATTCCGGAAATAAAAAAACCGTCACAAAGTCGGCCACTGTCAAAAACACCAGAACCGTCTTTGAGACCTCATCAAAGAATATCAGAATAGGCCAGACATTCCAAGTAAGAATTTACGATCCTGACTTTAACCTAGACTCACGAAGGGCAGACAACATCCCACTTTCACTGGTAGAGTTTCGCGGCTCTAATGGAATAAGAACCACTTTGGCAAATGTCGCCTTTGATTCTCAGACAGGCACGTTTAGAGAGACGGGGGACAACACAAATATCTTTGTGGTGACGCTCAAGATGCCAAAAGAGATCGATGGTAAGCGTCTCAAGATAGGCTCCACTGCCCAGCTCAAGTTCACAGACACCACATCTGGTTCTGGGACGACTGAAACCCTCAAGACCAACATCAAAATCGGCCTCAAATAATTAGTCACAATATAACTACACCATCGCATTCCCAATACGGCACGACTGGCACCCCCTACTTTTTACATTGGAAACGAAAAAGTCGGGTTTGTCAAGTTGGTAGGGGCGCAGCCATATTCTGCGTTTGCAAGCGTGATTGATTTGCATCTTGACTGAGTTTTTTTGTATCGTCTTTACAGTTTTTAAAAAAGATTGCGTGCTGGCCGTAACCCTCCTTTTGTTCTGGACGACATTTCGCTTTGCAGCCTACCTGAACTAGAGGTGCAGGTCCAAGTTCTGTTTGGCTTTGCTCTGCGCGGGACAGACTTTTCATTCCGTTTGCTGGAAATCTCAGGTTTTTCCATCACCGTGCTCCAGTTCGGATTTTTTCTGTTCTGTTGCCAGCCATCTCTGGCTTTGCGTCACCACAACGCGCTCCTGCATTGAGGGAGGAGTTTCCTCTGCTTTTGGCAGTGATCGCCCGCCAGCTCGCACCAAGGTATGGCCGCATTAGATATTATTTCTTTAGTTTTGAGTCAAAGTATTCCTCGTCGTAGCGCTGGGCGCGTCTTGCTTTGAGTGAGTACCCAAGGTGCACAATGTCGACGTATATTCGATATATGTGACGGTTCTCTCGGAGCCTCGACGAAATAATCTTCCAGAACCTCCTTGCGTGGAATTCGGAGAACCTGTGATCCCTTACCACAAAGATGGATTTTTTTGACTTGTCGATTATTTCCATAGTCTTTGGGCTAAATGCCTGGTCTGCCTGGTTTCCGGCGCCAAGTATCACAAGCTCGTTTGGGATCTTATCAAAGTTTTCCAGAAGACTTGGCGAGACGTTCTTTGATTTTGGATAAACCTTTTCAAAAAACACCCGTTTCATCTCAAGATCAAACATCATCTCGTTTATTCGGTTCATGATTTCAAGCTCGGTCTCTGGCGTCTCCACCACACATCTGACGACGCGAACCCTACTTTTGTGCTCTTTTGCAATTGCGTTTGCTATTTTCAATCCCAGATCAGAATGCCTGCCCTTGTCATACGATACTACCACATTTGCAAGATCCTCATCAAAGTTCTTGCCAAGCCTTACGCCCAAAAAGTCACATGTGGAAAGAGACAGGAGTTTTCTGTTGTTTCGCAAAAAGGCAAAGTCCACTATGACGATGTTGATCCCTTGTTCTTCGACAGTTGCCAAGATGGCTTCTGTTTCGTCGTGCGATATTCGCACGAGATACCTGTGCCGTATTGATTGCGGTATGGATTTTTTCAGCTCGTTGAATTCTTCAATTTCAGATTCTGCCACCTTACTTGAGGCCGCAAGTGGGAGGTGCACTGGGATCCTAACTACGCTCAAAAACGATATCTCCGAGTCCTTTTCCTTGGCAATTGCGTTTGCTATTTTGAAATAATCCGTGACGTGTTTTGGGTTGTAGATAATCAGAATTCGGTATTCTTTTCTTTCCTGCGGGCCTTGATTGTACACAAGGGGTGCATAGTGTTCTATTTCTTTTTTTGATGTGTATCCTTTATAGATGACAAAGCCGATTATTATCCACGTGATTGCGATTGCCCAAGAGCCTGGCTGCGTAAAAAGAAGGTACAGTGAGAGGCCGAATGCAGAAAGCATCCCAAGTGTTGGGATCAGCGGGAAAAATGGCGTCTTGAATGCATAGTCAAGCTTTTTTCCGTACAGCCTTCGAATTGTTATGGCTGCATAGTTTACCTGCGCAAACAAGAACAGAAACATTACGCTTGCCGCAAACGCCAGTTTTGTTAGGTCGAGCGACACTGCCATTATTAGCATTATTATTCCAGATGCGATTGTTGAGATAACAGGTGTCTTGTACCTTGGGCTTATCCTGCCAAAAAAATACGGAAGGTTGTAGTGCACCCCCATCGCGTACGAGACGCGGCTTGACGAATATGCGGTGGCATTGAGCGCAGCTAGTGTAGATACGAATCCCCCTACGAGGACGATTATCACCCCAAAGGGCATAAAGCTCTTTGCCGCCTCGATTATCCCAAGCTCACCAAAGCTTCCGATGAACTGCCACGATGGCTGTCCCACTTCCTCCGAGGAGAGCCCTCCAATGAACGCGAATGTAAAGAGAATGTAGATTGCAATCACAACCAAAAGCGAGATGAAGATTGCCCGCGGAATGTTCTTTTTTGGGTTCTTTAGCTCGTTGCCAGTCTGCGCGATCACCTCATATCCTTCAAAGGCTATAAATGTCAGGCCCATCGCAATCACAAGGCCGGATATTCCGTGTGGCATAAAGTCCTCAAAGTTTTCAGGCCATTGCGGATTGGTAAAGGCCATTGCAAATAACGCCGCAATTATCAGGATCCCTATTATTGAGATCTGTGTTATTGTGATTGCGCTGCCAACCTTTCCAGTATGCGATGTGCCTCGCACATTAACAAACGTAAATACAACAATTGCAAGTGCTGCAAGTCCTTTTTCAAGCCCGGCAGACGATTCCATTATTCCTGCAATGTCCAAGAGGTGCACAAAAAACGACGCAAACGCAACTGCATATAGGCTTCCGGCAATTGTGTGGGCAAACCACGACATCCATCCGCTCAAAAATGCGTTGGGCCTTGGCAGTCCTTCACGAACCCATCTGTACCCGCCTCCGGTGTCTGGGAGGGCGGAACTAAGCTCCGCATATGTAAATGCAGTAAAGATTGTGATTATACCGTTTATCAAAAACGCGATCATAAGCGCAGGTCCTGCCTCTGCCATCCCAGGCCCCACAAGGACAAATATTGCGCCTCCTATCATTGAGGCCACCCCTACCATAACTACATCGAGTAGACCAAGACTCCTTGCAAACCCCGCGTTCGGTGCTTCTGATGCCATATGTGTATCACCGCTCCCATAGGGAATTTGAATAAATCTTTACCCTAGATTGGATGTTCGTATTTCAGTCAATATTTGTTATAATTCCATACTGGCGCAGAAGCGGGCCTATCTGGTCTTCGAACTGTAGCAATGAATAGTCTCTGAGCAGTTCCTGATTCAGCTCGTAAAATGTATGGCCCCAGCTGAACTTGGAAAGCAGTTCCAAGGCCTGATCCTCGTAGCCCAAGATAAAGACGGCTGCGGCCACTGCCTCAACAGTTGTGAGCTTGTTCAGTTTTGAATAGTTCACGGGGTTTCCGGCAAGCAGTGGTGGGAGCTTTCTTGAGATCCCTAAGAACTTTTTTGCAAACGTCACATCCGCCAGACTCCATGAGCAGTCTATCCCGGTAACAGAGTCCGCTATTTTTGCATCATGCCGTAGCAGCGTCTGCCTTGCAAACGGATCCAAAATTATCGTGCCGTCTCTAGTCCTGCTTACAGGCCTTGCAAGGCCGAACTTGACGAGTTTTGCCGCTGTGCATTTTTTAGGATCATCTTGTCTAAACATAAGAACTTGTACATTCATAACACAGATTTGCCGGCGTTGTAAAATATTTGTTTACTGGACTTCCTTGTAGACTAGCTCATAGTAGAGCTTTGATATCGTACCTTGTTTTCTTACCACTTCAAGTGTCCACACAGAATCTGGAATAGAGTCATCGGCGGACTCGGGCGCAATTGAGAACTTTTCCAAGAGCGGCAGGTGTCCTGAGTACGTCACTTTGTATCTCTGTGCACCGATTATCGCTATTTCATATCCACCCTTCAAGTTCTTGGTGGATTTTGTGACTGCACACTCTACGTCTTGTCCTATTATGCAGTGGCCGTCCTCTGTGGTTATCATGAGATTTACGTCTTTTTCAGAGCCTCTTGGGGTTACGACTGATCCCTGTAGAAGAATAGGAACTACTGTCTTGCCCCCCATTGTTTGCGCATACAGACCGACTTCGGTCACTGCATCCGTTATTCTGTTTACTTTTTCAGAGATGGTTTTGAGCTCGGTTTGTGGTTTTTTCTCTACAACCTTGAATGTCTTTGTAAATATACCAAATTCGGTGTCGGCCTTTACTACATAGTTGCCAAGGGCCACATTTGAAGGGAGTACGTAGTCATACTGGTACAGGCCGTTGTTATAGTAACGCGTCAGGTCTATCTTCTTGCCGCCAAGACCGCAGTAAAAGTTGCCGCAGTTTATCTTGGTGCTCTCTTCTGGGATCACCACCAAGTCTAGCTTGCCAATCGATACCACTTTGTTTGTCATTCCAGAGATGCGGATTGTTTCACCAGGCGAGTACTCTTCTTTGTCGGTGTTGAGGGTGATTGCGAGCTTGCCTGTGTCACCGGATGGGATGCCGCTCTTTACTTCAAACATAGCGTCGGCCCTGAGCGTTTGGTAAATCGCCGTGATCTTGTATTGCCCATCCTTGAATACGGTAAGTGGCATGTCATATGTTACCTCAAAATGTCCAGCGTTGTCCAAGTCTATCTTTGAATCGTAGATCACCTTGTTGTTCAACGACTTTACCTGGACTGTGACTCTGTCCGGTACAACGCCGCCAGTGCTAGTCGAGGATTGCTGTCTTTTTATCGCGCTGCCAGTTACTTTGAGTTTTTCTCCTGGAGCGTAGCTCTGTTTTTCTGCCTTTACCTCAAGTGGTTTTATCTCCAGCTTGTCGGCTTCCGGATTCTCAGAAACTTTGAAAAACACATCAATTGTCTCCGATGTTGCCATGATCGATATCTTGTAGTTACCAAAGACGCTTGGTCGTGCCTGTCTCGGATCCCTAATGTCTGCAAGGGAATACTCTTTTTGAGGCGTAGTCCAGCTCCACGAGAATTTGCCGTCATCTACCCTTGCTCCGGCATTTATGGTCTTGCCGTCGGGCCTTGTCAGGGTTATTTTTACTGAGGATTGTCCGGTGAGCAAAGTCCCTTCCAGTGTGACTTTTTCGTCGAGGCCGTAGACTTGTTTGTCGGTTTTTGCGCTTATCTTCGTGTTTGTGGTGTCTATTTTGCCTTCCACCGAAAACATTGCAGTTGAGACTAGATCGTCATAGGTCGCTTTTATGAAATATACCCCGGTCTTGAACGTGGATGGGTTTAGCGTGGTTTCGATTTTGTAGTTTCCCGTAGTGTCCGGAATTGTCGTAAAGCCATATGTGGCGATGGTGCTGTCGTCCCGTACACGAAGTTTTTTGTCTTTTGCAACGATTGAAAGCGCCTTGCCGTTTTCATCGGTTATTGATATTTTTACTGGAATCGCTTCATATGAGGTTCGCGTCTTGGGGGTCACGTGTCCGCTTATTGTGATTTTTTCCCCTGGAGAATAGTTTGCTTTGTCGGTCGAAACAAAGTTGTCGTCCTTTGTCGGGACATATTTGTCAGGATCTTCCACTATTTTGAAATACGTAATTGCCTTGCCAAACTCTTTTGAAATGGTCACCCTATAGTCCCCAAGTCTTTCTTGGCCGCTTGGAATCTTTAGCTCATATCTGAATGTGCTGTCGCCTGCAAGTGTCACTTGGTCTCGAATCTTAAAGACATTCTTTGTGTCCTTGCCAATTGCCGTGACTCCGGTTTGGAGTACCTCGACGTCTAGCGCGACTACGTATTTGTTGCTCCTTCCAGATATGATTATTGTTTCACCAAGGCCGTATGCCTTTTTGTCAGTTGTGAGGACGATGTTTTCGGCGTCCTTTATGTCCTCGAATAGTTCAAAGGTCGTTTCTGCGTGTTGTTTTCCATAGTCTGCGATAATGTCATAGGTGCCATAGACAGGCTTGATTGTGGTCATAAAGACCTGTCCTGAGAACTTGCCGTCAGGCGTTGGATACAGTTTGCCAGAAAAGATCCTGATGTTTTTTGCGTCATATACTTCATATCTTAGCCCCTCCAGCGGGATTATCTGGGTAGTCGACGCCGAGATCTTGACGCTCTGACCTGGGATGTACGAGGGCTTGTCAGTAGATATCACAAGTTCGGACTCTTGTTTTTCTTCTGCTATGACTTGTTTGTCCCCTACAACAAATAGTGTCGTGTCATCAGATCCTGCATATGATGCAGTCACAGTGTATGTGCCAGCACCTATCCCCCGAACCTTGTCGAGTTTCATCTCGGTCTTGAACTGCAGATTCTTATCAGGGTATAGTGTACGTTTTATGTCAGATTGTCCAGGGCCGTCAATGTGAACGGTCAGATGGGCCTGTGTAAAATATGGCTTTTCTTGGTATATCCGCTTTGATACGTTTCCTGTGATTACCGCAGTATCGCCAAAGACATAGTTTTTCTTGTCTGCCTTTACAGAAACAATCAGCTCGCCGTATTCTCCGACGGCTGATTGCAGCTTGCCGTTTGAGGATCCTGCTGACGACGTTCTAAAGACCCAGTCATTTGACGTGTCAGAGTCTACTGCATCAAACTTTCTCTGCCACGATGAAAAATTATTTTCCTTATCGGTGATTCTCGGAGTCTCGTCGACTATCTTTCCTTCGGCATCCATAAGCTGGACCTTTTCGGAGACATCCGGGAACCACAAGGTAGTATATGAATAGACTATGAATTGGCCTGCCTTTATCGTCGCACCTGCAGGAATTGTAAGTGTTTTTTTTGCTACAGTCGTAGATGCAATCTTCCATCCACCTATGTCGACATCCTCGCTTGTTGGGTTGTACAGCTCGACCCATTCTGAGATGGACTTTGCGTCGTCTCCTGGCGGATTTGTGTCGATTTCGTTTATTACAACATGATCCGCAATTTCTTGTGCATGTACGCTAAGAACTCCAATGAAAAGTAAAGCGGCAATTATACCAGCTAGGGGCAAGGTCCTCATTTTTACCTATAATCTTGTGCCTTTAGATGTCATTTTAGAACTAATTTGAGCAAAAGTTGAGCAAGTTGTGAGCTGGGGGTGCATTATGCCATAAATCAGCCTTCTTTATTAAAAAACGATGCGCATCAGTTCTATTTCCCGCAGTTTGGGCACACCCCATCAGTAATTTTGGAACCGCACTCTACACAGATCCCCTCTGGGATTTGCCTTGTTATTGCCATCTGTCTTCTACCAACAAAGATCTTGATTCCAACATAGATTCCGACTGCGATTATTACGGAATAGATTAATGGCAGTCCGGCACCCAAGAGCCCAATCATGAAAAAAAGGACGCCAGCTACCAAAACCAGCTCTCGTATTTGATTTTTCAATTGTTTTTCAAAGTCTGCTACCGATTAAAAGTATAGTGGGATCGGCCGGATTTGAACCGACGACCTCAGGTACCCAAAACCCGAATCATACCAAGCTAGACCACGATCCCGATGTGTCTGCAGATTTTTCACCCCAATTTAAGCCTCGGTGTTCTGCCGATATTACAGTCTCGGCATCATTAAATAAGATACGATTTTACAGCATCCAATGCAAATCGACGATTATGTAAAGGCCGGTAGGATAGCAGCCGAAGTTCGAGAGCTCGCAAGAAAAAAGGACTGGGTTGGAAAAACTCTGTATGAAATTTGCGAAACTGTCGAGTCCGAAATTCAGAGCCGTGGAGGCAAGTGTGCGTTTCCGGTAAATGCCAGTCTTAACGAAGTTGCAGCTCACTACACCGCTGAGCCAAACGATCCCAAGACCTTGAGCAGTTCTGACCTGATCAAAATTGATCTTGGCGTGCAGATAAACGGCTTCATTGCAGACACTGCAGTGACCATCTCTTACGATCCAGAGTTTGAGATCCTAGTGCAGACAGCGGAAGAAGCATTGCGCAATGCAATGTCCATCATAAAAGAAGGGACAAAATCAAGCGATGTCGGAAGGACGATTCAAAAGACAGTAGAGCAGTACGGCCTAAAACCGATTGCGAATCTTTCAGGACACTCGCTTGGTCAGTACACCATCCACGCAGGCAAATCAATTCCAAACATGTGGTCGATCGGCTCGTTTACCCTGTCTTCAAAGGAGGCGTACGCCTGCGAGCCGTTTGTGACAACGGGAAAGGGCCTCGGATATGTGCGCGATGGTAAGACAAAAAACATCTTTGGACTCGTTTCTCGAAAAAAGACAAAAAACGAAAATGCCAACAGGCTTGTTGATTTTATCTGGGAAAACTTTAACATGCTTCCATTTTCCCTCCGTTGGATTACAAAAGAAATCGATGAACGTGAGGCGAGGCCGCTATTGGATGAGCTGATCAAAAACAAGCTGGTGCGCGCATATCCGGTTTTGGTAGAGGCAAACGAACAACGTGTCGCCCAGGCCGAGCACACGTTTATTCCTACGCAGAACGGCGCACTCGTCACTACTCAGTAGATTCTCCAAAAATCTTTGTTATTCTCATAAGGGTCTTGCACTTGTCGCACTGCGACGACTCTGCGAAAAGGACGTCGCCTTCTTTGAACTTTCTTTTTGACTCTTTGCTACAGTTTGGGCATTTCTCAAGCGCATATGCAGTCAAAGGTTTTTCTTTTTTTGCGAACATCATTGTGGAACCCCCAGTGTATTTCCAACCCCTACCACGAGCGCACTTTGCCCCGGCGATGTATTTTCTAGGATCAGTTGTCTTACTTGCGATTCGACTTCGCCTGCCTTGTCAGCGATTTCTTTTGTCATCAATGTGATTGCTTCTTTGATTGATTGCTTTATTACTATTGCATATACTGGGATGTTGTTTTTTGTGGCGACTTCTTCTATTTGGTATCTGTCGGTTCCTATTCCGCCGATTGCTGCACCAAAGCCCTGCGCCGTAGTGCCAGATGTTTCACCCTCAAGCTTCAGTGCAGCATCCACCATAATTATGATGCTTGGCTTTTTTTCGGCCACCAGGATTTCTACTGCGTCGCCTGGCCTTCCGACCGTTGCTGCAGGCCCTTCTGCCTTTAAAAGATATACCATCCTCTTCTCATATTCTGCCTCGCCGCAAACGGTCTCAAAGGCAACTGTCTTTTTTTGTGTAGGCAGCATCATTTTTCCAACCACCATCGGCCCAATCCCGTCGCCTAGAGGCTGGCCTTGCCTCAGTGCAGGGACTGCATCTTTTAGAGCGACTGCTTGTTCCATGATAAATGGGATCATCATCTGGAGCGGCAAGATGAGCGGAAAGTTGTTTTGTTTTTTTGCAGTCAGGTAAAGATGTCTTACTAGTTTGTGCAGTAGATGTAGTGACGCAGCAACCTCCAGTATGTTTTGAACCTTGCTTTGCTCAAGATGCGTCATGTTTGCAGAAAGCGTCCTTACTTGTGCGCGTGTATAGTCTTCTCTTGATCTTACTAGGTGCTGGATCTTTGGAATTATCCCACTTGGATCAATGTCCACCGGCATGATTGTAAAGTACTCCAAGAACCGCTCGACCTTTTTTGCCGAGTCTGGTGTGGCCCCGAGTTTTTGGAGATAATCTATCAGGTCCTTTTTTGACTCGTCTCGGTATTTTTGCAGTTTTTCAATGCTTTTTGAGATCTCGCCAGATGTTATCTGCAGCTGGATTCTTTGGCCATAGAACATAAAGATCACAATTGGGATTAGCCATATCAGCCACATCAGAGGGTTTGAGGACTCGCCTCCAAAGAGCGAATCAGGTGAGACCATTTCTGTAAAGTTCAAAGCACCTAAGACGCTTTTCTTGCTAAATTAATTGATTTGTATGAGAAACCAGCGCCAACTCTCAAAGAAGTTGTCCGCTTGGTAAACAATTAGAGAGTGCTCTTTATATAGCCTACTTAAATCAAGGGGTATCGTATGCCGCAAACAAAGCCAATAGTTAGCATAGAAAACGTAGTTGCTTCTGCTTCAGTAGATCAGAAAATGGATCTAAATGAGATCACTCGAAACTTTCCAGACGTAGAGTATCATCCGGATCAGTTCCCAGGACTGGTCTTCAGACTCAAGAGTCCCAAGACTGCCACGCTGATATTTACATCTGGCAAAATGGTCTGCACCGGAGCCAAGTCTGAAGAAATGGCCCGCAGTGCAGTAAAGTCAGTGGTGCAAAAACTTCGAAAAGGCGGCATCAAGATAAAAAAAGATGCCGTAGTAGACATTCAAAACATCGTAGCGTCCATCAATTTGGGTGGAAAGATTCACCTAGAACAAGCAGCAAGGACATTGCCAAGGAGCATGTACGAGCCTGAGCAGTTTCCCGGGTTGATTCACAGGATGCTTGATCCAAAGACAGTCATCCTGCTTTTCTCGTCCGGAAAACTCGTCTGCACTGGAGCAAAAAAAGAACCTGATGTATACAGGTCTGTAAACAACCTGCATTCACTGCTTGAAGAAAAAAATCTAATGATCTACGATTAAACCTCTCTTTTTTGTCAGGAATTAGAAGTAAAGTGGATATACTGATCAACGCGCAAATATATCTGGATGAAAATAGAGTTTTTTGGAGATTTCAAGCTTAATGACATAATTCTTATCTCGTCGCTTCCAGACATGGGGCGCGTGGGCGGGTTGGTGACAGAACATGTTGCAAAAAAAGTATCTGCAAAGGACGCCGCAAAGATAATCCTGGTTGACAAGCCATGGGTAAATCAAAAGGACGGCCTAGTTGAGATTCCCTCAGACGAGTACAGGCTCCTAGTGGATGAGAAAAACTCGCTCGTCATATTTACTGGAGAAACCCAGCCGCAAGAACCCGACACGGTATCCGATTTGGTAAATTTTGTAGTAGATACAGTGCAGAGATGGGGGAAAATAAAGACGATAATTTCGACCGGCGGATACATACCGATGCAAAAGTCCGACGCCGGCGCTGTGTATGGTGTTGCCACAAGTGCGGGTGTTCTTAAAATGCTTATGGATTATGGAATAAGACAGCTCCCAAATGATGTCAAAAGCATCACGTGGTTTAACGGCCTAGTTCTTGGTGCGGCAAAGAACAGAGGCATTGACGGCATCGGGTTGTTTGGCGAGATCTATGATGCCGAATCGCCCCAGCACAACGCCGCAAAAAACATCATCAACAAAATTGAGAAAATCCTCAGTCTTCAGATCAACACTGATGAGCTGACGCAAAAAATTGCAAGGCCGGCCGAAACAAAAAAGGAAAGTCCCGGAATAGGATGATCACTTTATCTTAGTGCCGGCTGGAACCGACTCGTCAACTGAAAGCCAATAGGGTCTGTCGTCTAGGTCTGCTGCAAGCAGCATGGCGTTTGATTCAATCCCTCCCACGGTTTTTGGTTCCAGATTAGTTACTGCTATTACCGTCTTTCCAACAAGCTCCTCTGGGGTAAAGTATTGCGCTCCTCCGATTATGAGGCTCCGAGTTTCGCTGCCAAGGTCGATTGTTCCCTTGATTATCTTTGTTTTACCGGGGATTTTTTCGGTAGATATTATCTTGGCCACCCTAATGTCGAGCTTTGCAAAGTCGTCATAGGTTATAGTCATGATATTGGATTTTTGCACGGTTTAAAATGAATTTCGAGCAGGTAAATGATACATAACTAGCAATAATTTATGTAAAACCACCCATAAGAGAATACCCATGAGCCAGTTTTTCACAGACGACATAGATGCCATATTAAAGTCGGGTCATGGTGACGCCGAGCGTCTTGCAAGAATAAAGGCCGATTTCATTGCAAAAAAACTGGTCACACTAGAAGATAGAAGATATGTCGAGGGCCTAATGTCGCGCTACCTAAAACCACATACGCAGATGGAGCCAGAAAGAATTGTCAAAGCTCCCGAAAAAAGAATTGTCCCCCCTCCACCCACTCCGCCTCCGCAAAGCAACCCCTATGAGCTAAAGTACCAGCAAAAGCCAGTGGGAGAAAAACCGATTCCAAAAATAGGTAATGCCAAGGCAAAAAGGCGAAACATCGTCATCGCATCTGTCGCCATCGTAGTTGCAGTATTGGCAATCAGTTATGTCGCAATTAACCAAGACATGACCGGCATAAAGACGCCGCAATTTACTCAGAATCTTGAGCTTGACTCTAGCTCCTATGCAAGGGGAGACATTGTATCTATTTCCGGAAAGACAAAAACCGCCACATCCATAGTAAAACTAGCCATTACCAACCCCGGTGGCCAAGAGACATGGACCGAAACTGTCAATGTGAAATCCGATGGCGAGTTTTCCACCCTAGCTATTGCAGGCGGGGCGGGCTGGGAGCAGGCAGGAAAATATACGGTAAGCGCAACATACAGTGGAACTACAGACACTGTGACTTTTGACTTTACGCCCAATGCTGCAAACTAATCAAGACTAATATTCAAGCTAGAAAGATTTCCCATTCATGACAGTAATAGAAGCATCTGTGATCATAAATGCGCCGGCAGACAAGGTTTGGGATCTGGTATCAGATATCGACAATGAGCCAAGGTTCTGGAAGGGGACAAAATCGATTAGAAACATCTCAAAGGAGGGCAACGTCGTTACCCGCGAGGTCACAATCGCATTCAAAGATTCCAAGTGCATGCAGACAGTCACCATGTACCCAAAGGAGAAAATCGTCGGCCAGTTTACAGAAGGCATACTAAGCGGCACAAAAACAGTCAGGATATCTGCCCATCAAGACCAGACCAGGCTCGAGGCAGTTTGGGACATCAAGTTGTCCGGCATGATGGGAATGTTCACAGGAATGGTAAAAAAACACATCAAAAGCGGAACTGAGCAGGCGCTTGAAGCAATAAAACAAGAAGTCGAAAAATGATATGGAGTTTTTGGACGTCATAAACTATGTATTTTTTGCAATACTGACAGGTGTTGCAGGCGCGTGGATTGCACTGATCAAGTCCATGGCATCTTCGTTTACAAAGACGCCATACCTAGACAGATTCGAAAACAGGAATAACCAAAAACCGCGAGTCTCAGTTATCTTGCCCGCAAGAAACGAGGAAGGATTCATAGAAAGATGCCTTGACACGCTTTTAGCGCAGGACTATCCCAACTACGAGATAATTGCAATCGATGACTCCTCTGAGGATTCCACCGGCAAGATCATTGCACGATACGCCAGTAAAAACGAAAAGATAGTTCACATATCGGCTGCACCCAAGCCGGATGGATGGATGGGCAAAAACTGGGCCTGCATGGAAGGATACAAAAAGGCAACTGGGGATCTAATCTTGTTTACAGATTCCGACACAAAACACTCCAAAAACGTGATCACGCTTGCAGTCGATCACCTCCTGTCCCTTGGGCTTGATGCGCTCACAGTCATACCAAAGATGAACTGCTTTGATGTGTGGACAAGGATAACGCTTCCAGTTCTTTCGACGTTTTTGCACACGCGGTTCTCTGCTCTTCGCGTAAACGATCCTACAAAAAAGACTGGATATTTTTTTGGAAGTTTTTTCATCATTAGAAAAGAGATCTATGAAAGCGTCGGTACCCACGAGGGAGTGAAAAACGAGATAATCGAGGACGGCGCACTAGGTAAAAAGGTAAAAGAGTCAGGCCACAAAATGCGGATGGTTGGAGGCACACATCTTGTCGATGCCGTTTGGGCTCGCGACTGGCCTACCCTGTGGAACGGCCTAAAACGACTGATGATACCACTCTACCTGCAAAATGCCAAGATTGCTACCGGCGTCTTTGTCGCAGTTTTGTTCCTGCTCTTTATGCCGTACGTATTTTTGGCATATTCCGCGGTTTTTGCAGGCCAGTCACAGTCGTTTTCTGCACTTTTTGCAATGTCAGTAATTTCTTCAGGTCTTGTGTATTGCGCCGGAATTATTGATTCGCGTGCGCTCCAGATAAAAATCCAGTACGGGCTTTGCGGACCTGTCGGAAGTTTTGTTGTCGTATCAGGATTTTTCTGTGGAATTCTGCAGGCAAAAAGGAATATGTCGGTGTCATGGAGAGGACGTGCTTACTCGATGAGAGACCACGTGCAGAACTCGATCAGTGTCTGAGTGTTTGGTTGTAGAGCCTATCGGAATTTTTCTTGGTTGTTGAATCTGTTTTCTTCGCTGCGCTTTTTGAATACTTGGGCATGGTTGTAAGAACCAAACAAAAAGAAAACATAGGCCCAAATGTATGGAATGTCGATTAGGTGTCCCGTGTAGTAAGAATTCTCGAGTGAAAAAAAGAGGTACCCGTAGTCTGCCACAACAAAGCACAACATACCAAACAGCATACAAGACCAGAGAAGGCTTACCTGCCCTCTGAAGAACAAGGCCAAGCCCACCATTACCGGCACTAGTGAAACAGCGTCTGCTAGTGGATATGCAAGTCCAAGCGCCGTCTCAAATTCAGAAAGGCTTGATTCTTGCAATACAGCATGGTATGTCAGCAGGATTACCATAGCCACCGCAATACCAATTGCCGAAGCGACCAGTTTGAGTGAGATCGTGTTTCTAAAAGGCCTCAAATAAAAAATGGCAAAGGCATTGTAAAGCGGGTATCCGGCCAGCCAGAAAAAGTCAGCCTCTGACGGCCAAGGGGCTACCTTGTAAACCAATTCGTAAATTGTCCAGATTCGTTCTGCGACAAACCACGCTACTGCAAAGGACGCAAAACATGCAAATGCCTTTCCAAGGTCACCTTTTGTTCTTTCTCGGATAAGTATGAGAATAGAAACGGCGACCACCGGTGCGGTGATTGCCAGATTCAAAAAATTCGATGCCAGAACGGCGTATTCACGGTCAATGTAATTGGCAGCAACCATTATGACTGCAGTTGTGGCAAATACCAGTATCGGAAATTCCCTTGGTATGAACGGCGTGTTGGTTTGCAAGTTACCTGCTTATCACGGATAGAAAGTTCGATATTGGTTGTTGTGTTTCAAATTCTGTAAGGCGTTCTCTGATTATTTTCACTATTGCAACAGAGCCGTTGCCAAAGATTTCTTTGAGGACATCTGCCAGATATTCCGGGTGCTCAAGGCAGTCAGAGAAATAGCACCCATACTTTTCGTATAGGCGGTTTCCGACCTTGTCGGTAGTAGAAGGGCTAATTTGATCAATTACCTGGGCGATGGTGAAGCTGACAAGTGCCTTTTTTTCATTGTCTATCATGTTTGTATCCTTCGGATGCACTATACTGTCAAGCATTTCTTTTATTTTTTCCATGTCAAATGGCTTGAAAAAGAGCCCGGTCGGTCTGAGACGCTCAAGTTCCTGTTCTGTGTTTCCCTCCAGTCCTGCAGTAATGATGATTATCTTGGATTTTGGATCCAAGGCCCGGATTTCTTTTAGCGCATAAATGCCGTCATACTTGGGCATGGACAGATCCAAAAACAGGAGATCTGGGTTGTGTTTTTTGTATAGTTCGACTGCTTCCTTGCCGTCATAGCCAACTGCTACCACATGTACCCCAAGCAACCCCAGATATTCTGCAAAGACAGATACCGTGTCTTTATAATCATCCACCACTATGGCAGTTACCAACAAAGTTTTGGCATAAAAGTTACTATAAAAAATCTTGTTTATCCAGTTTTGAAGGTATGAGCCCAGAGCGACACAAGAGCCAGTAAAGATTATAGAGCATCCGCAAGCTGCCACATCATTGGCCAAGTCAAGTATGATCATCGGAGGACTCTTGACGGCAATAATAGTACTAGTAGCGTACAGCATTTTCCTAAATCCGCCAACGAAGATCCCAACTGTTGTTGACATCACAGAATCAACAAAGACTGCCGTAGTTGCAGATGATCCGACACTAGGACATCTCACGCTGGTTGAGATTTTTGAAAAATCTGAATCTGGAGTGGTCAGAATTAATGTAAAGCGTCCGGCAAATGACCTGCGAGGTCCTGGCGGGATAGGCTCCGGCTTTGTCTATGATAGAGAAGGACACATCATAACAAATGATCATGTTGTTAAGAACTCTGAAAAAGTCGTAGTCACGTTTTTGGATGGAAGATCGTTTAACGCAAAAATAATAGGCCAAGACGTCTTTACCGACTTGGCAGTAGTCAAGGTAAACACAAGCTCCGATGTTTTGTTCCCACTCGAGTTAGGGGACTCTTCGAGATTAAAGGTAGGTGAACAGATTGCGGCGATTGGAAATCCATTCGGCCTGTCCGGCTCTATGACGTCTGGAATAGTGAGCCAGCTAGGCAGGTTGCTTCCGTCTCAGGACAGGGGTTTTCAGATACCAGATATCATACAGACGGATGCTGCGATAAACCCGGGCAATTCGGGTGGCCCTCTTCTGAACATGCGGGGCCAAGTCGTTGGCATAAACACCGCAATCCAGTCAGAAAGTGGCGAGTTTGCCGGGGTGGGCTTTGCGATACCTTCAAGAACGGTCCAGAAAATAGTACCAGTTTTGATAAACAGTGGCGCGTATCACCACCCATGGGTCGGCATCTCTGGGCGTGACATCGACCCGGACTTGGCCCAAGTTCTCGGCCTCAAGGATG
This sequence comes from uncultured Candidatus Nitrosotenuis sp., assembly GCA_964542205.1. Lineage (GTDB taxonomy): Archaea > Thermoproteota > Nitrososphaeria > Nitrososphaerales > Nitrosopumilaceae > Nitrosotenuis. Next base: position 15,917 of record CAZITM010000003.1, on the reverse strand, counting down.
CACGCGGTTTTCTTGTGATCAATGTGATGAACAATAGTCCGGCCGAAAAGGCTGGTCTTCGCGGAATGACCGAGACAAAAGAAGTCGACGACGCGACATACCAGATTGGAGGCGACGTCGTGCTTGCAGTAGACGGAAAGGTCGTTAGAAAAATTGACGACATTTTGATTCATCTGCAGCGTGAAAAGACAGTTGGAGACACAATGATCTTACAGATTCTGCGCGACGGCAAGACAGTAGATGTTGCAATCACCCTTGAAGAGAGGCCTGGCAACAACATACTGAATGCGACAAACCCGACCAATTCCACACAAAAATAAATAGTAGAGTCCGACATTTCACGTGTTGAGTGACCTTGTGCTGAAATCAGAACACCTGAACCACGTTCTTGACGGTAAGGAGATCACAGGGGAGCAGGCCTACGAGATTTTTGACTCTACAGAAAACGGCATCGAGTTGTTTGCAGCAGCTGCTACATTACGTAACCGACACAGTGGAAGGACCGTCTCATTTTCAAAAAAGGCGTTTTTCAATCTAGTCAACCTTTGCAGAGACACATGTGGATATTGTACATACAAAGCAGAACCTGGCGAGGCCAAGCTTTCTCTTATGAGCAAAAAAGACGTAATCGAGTTGGCAAGACTCGCAAAAAAATACCGCTGCACAGAAGCACTCTTTGTCACGGGGGAACGCCCAGAGCAGAAATACTCCGAGGCGCAAGCATGGCTCAGAGAAAATGGGTTTGGCAGCACAGCTGAATATTTGGTGCACGCATCAGAAATCGCTCTAGGTGAGGGATTGTTCCCACACACCAATGCTGGCAACCTGACAAAATCTGAGATCCGTGATCTGAAAAAGACAAATGCAAGTATGGGCCTGATGTTGGAAAACTCTAGCGAGCGATTATCGGAAAGAGGCATGCCACATCATTTGGCGCCAAGCAAAAATCCAAAAGCAAGGCTCCGTGTTTTGGAAAATGCCGGCCAGATAGGTATGCCCATGACGACAGGGCTCCTAGTTGGAATTGGTGAGACGCCGTATGAGATAATCGATTCCATATTTGAGATAAAAAAGATCCACCAAATGTACGGCCACATCCAGGAGATAATTTTACAGAACTTTCAGCCAAAAAGCGACACGCCGATGCACAAAACCCCATCTGCGGAGAAAAATTATTTTAAGACAATCGTAGCCCTGACACGGGTGATAATGCCAAAAATGAATATACAGATCCCACCAAACCTTTCTCCCAGCTCCTATCCAGAGTTTTTGCAGGCAGGGATAAACGACTGGGGCGGAATATCTCCGCTTACCATAGATCATGTCAACCCAGAGTTCGGCTGGCCTGAGATCGAATATGTCAAAAAGAACACAGAGCGGGCAGGGTTTGAGCTCAAGGCAAGGTTCCCAGTGTACCCAGAGTTCATCAAGTCCGTGGAGCCACAGATATTTGAAAAAATGGTACAGATTATGGACGTGGACGGATTCGTAAGGGAGGAATACTGGCAATGAACATAGACGTTCTTCTTAGGAACTCTGATCCTCTTATTGCAGATGTCCTAGAGCGCGCGCTGGCCGAAAAAGAGATAACGGCAAGAGAGGCTGCAAGATTGTACGAGGCCGCCGGTGTTGACTTTCATCTTGTCGGAATGGTAGCAGACGAGCTGAGAAAGAGGCGCGTAGGGAATCTGGTAACTTTTGTGGTAAACCGAAACATCAACTTTACCAACGTCTGCATAAAGCAGTGCGGGTTTTGTGCATTCAGCCGGGATTTTAGAGAGGAAGAAGGGTACTTTTTGCCAACAGATGAGATAGTAAGAAGAGCAAAAGAAGCATACGCGCTAGGTGCAACCGAGGTCTGCATCCAGGCAGGCCTACCTCCTGACATGGATGGTGGCACATATGAGAACATTTGCAGGGCAATCAAGACAGAAATTCCTGACATTCACATACATGGATTTTCTCCAGAGGAGGTACTCTACGGCGCAAGCCGCTCGAACCTTTCAGTTAAGGAATATCTGGCAAGACTCAAAGACGCCGGTGTCAACACCATTCCAGGCACTGCGGCCGAGATTTTAGATCAGAAAATCCGCGACAAGATATCCCCCGGAAGAATCTCAGTAGACGACTGGGTCGATGTGATAAAGACAGCACACAGGCTTGGTATAAACTCCACTTCTACTATGATGTTTGGCCACATCGAAACGCCTGAAGACAGGGTAAAGCACATTGCAAAGATTCGCGAGATCCAAAAGGAGACGGGCGGTTTTACCGAGTTTGTGCCGCTCAATTTCATACACACTGAGGCCCCTATGTACAAGCACGGATTGCACAAAGGAATCAGGAGCGGAGCCGGCTCAGGCGATGTGCTGCTTACACACGCAATATCAAGAATAATGTTAAACAACTGCATCAACAACATCCAGATGTCGTGGGTAAAGGAGGGGCAAAAGATGTCCCAGGTACTCCTGATGTGGGGGGCAAACGATTTTGGGGGCACGCTGATAAATGAAAGCATTTCTACTTCGGCAGGCTCCCAGTACGGCCAGCTGCTAAGGCCAAGACAAATCCGACAGCTAGTACGGGGAGCAGGCAGAATACCGGCGCAGAGGAACACCACATACAAGATTCTCAAAGTGTACGATTCAGAATCCGACGAGGATGAGCTCGATAGTGCAGACCCATCACAGTTTGGATCTTACTTTGAGCTTGTAAAGCTGGACAAGTACAGGTACAAAAATCCAAGGGCAAGATAATTGTCAATTTGCACTGACATAGTATCTCGCGCAAAAAACAAAGAAGTTGATGAGTGCGAGGCCGTTTTTTGTGCAAAAAAAATCATCACCATCCGAATAACGGATTCAGAGATTGCGGAAATAAAGGAAAACTATGAAAAATCTGTCGGCGTCCGCATCATTAACGAAAAGAAAATCTCGTCCTTCGAATCCACTGTTTTTGAGCCAGACAAGATAATCGACGGCGCACTTCGCTCCTCCCAAATGCTTTCAAAAAGAGATTTCTGGAAGTCGCTTCCTCCTGATGCAAAGGCCATTCCAGTTGAAAAGACAAATGATTCTAAAATCTGGGATCTTGATCCGCTCAAAGCCTCAGAGATTGCAACTCAGATGATAAACTCTGCACTGCACCAGAAAATAACGAGAATTTCAGGCTCTTTGAATATAGTTTGCGATGAGTTTGAGCTGGAAAACACAAGCGGATTGCAAAGACACGAAAAGGCAACATACATTTCCGGAACAATAAATGCAGATTCCGATGAGGGCACCAGCCCAGTTTCCGGGATAGGCCAGGCAAGCTCCAGAACGCTTGCAGGGTTTGATGCGCACAAAATAGGCACAGATGCTGCCCAGATGTGCGTAAGCTCGATAAATCCAGTAGGTTGTAAGTCCGGCAAGGCAAGTGTTGTTTTTGAGCCGCTTGCGGTAGGCGAGATTTTGACGTTTGTGATAGGACCGAATTTTGGCCTCAAGACATATTCTGAGAAACGAAGCTGTTTTTCAGAAAAGCTCGGGAAAAAAATCGCAGTAGCTGAATTTAGCCTAATTGACGATCCGCACACGCCAGACAACCTTGGTGCAAAGTCATTTGACGGTGTGG
>CAZITM010000003.1:0-12292 GCA_964542205.1 uncultured Candidatus Nitrosotenuis sp. | reverse complement strand
GGGTGCCGACAAGAAAAAACGAGCTTGTGAAAAACGGCATTTTCCAGAGCACATACTGCGATTCCTATAACGCATTCAAGTACGGCAGCGAGTCTTCTGGAAACGCGTGCAGGCCTGGCTCACCGATGGGCCGCTCGACAGGTCCGATTCCAGCTGTGGCGCCGCACAACCTCACAGTAAAACCTGGGGACATGTGTCGCGATGAAATAATCAGGGACGTAAAAGATGGAATCCTGGTATCGAGGCTCTGGTATACATATGCAGTCAGCCCAATTAGAGGCGATTTTTCGTGCACTGCCAGGAGCGGAATTTGGATCATAGAAAACGGCAGGATAACATCTCCTGCAAGGCCGGTACGAATAATCCATAACTTGCCAGTGCTTTTGGGAAACATCGTATCGATTGCAGACAACCAAAGAACTGTGCTGCCATGGGCGGCACTGCCCGTAACTGCGCCAACCATTAGATGTGACGGCATCTCGGTGAACCACCACTAGCCAAAGCCCGTGGCTTCCTGCTTCAAAGACCGAGTTTCTGATCTCCACAGGCGTGAATTCCCGCAGTCCCTGCAGTAATATGTCCGGCCCAATCCTGTTTCGGCTTTAGGTGATCTCAGGTACAGGCCTGTATCGTGGTCACGACGTTCTTCCACTTTGCCTAGCTCTGACATTGCAGACTCATTCACATCTGTCGGATTAAACGCATTCGTTGAGTTCTCAGCTGATCTAAGGTGAGCTCGCTTTCCCGACCCTAAAGGGTTCGAGTTTTCCTGCTCGCTTCGATAAACCCCATCTGAGCCCACATACTTAAGTATCGAAAATGCGCACTGGTATCATGTGCGAAACGCTTGATGAGATTCATGAGGTACAACTTGCCGCAATATTAGCAAAGATGCGCAAGGAAGCAAAAAAGGAAGAAAAGCCCCTTCCGGCAGTGGCATGACTTTCTTTACAATTTTTTGTTCTCTCATGCCTATTGTTTAAAAAAACTGTCAAAGACTCTAACTAATTTTAGGTTAAGATTAATAAGGTAATGTACCGTACCATACGGTATGATGAAGGCACGGCTCACATACATACCAGTGGATGTTGCAGATCGGCTTGATGATTTCATAATAACAAGAAATGAAAAGGTCTTGGATGCTGTAAAGACCCGCGCACGGGATTTCAGTATGCTGTCTCTTCTTAAGCTCTTATACCAGCTAAACTCTGGTTCGATGAATTTTTCCGATCTATATACAAGCTCGAAGATAAGGATGAAACGATCTTTTCTTAATTATTTGCGCTTGTGCATAGACTATAACTTTGTGACAAAAGAGCCTGCCGGGGCACACATGATCTACTCCATCACCGAAAAGGGCAGAATGATGCTAAACATGTTCATGCTAAAAGGTAATTAGAGCGTCATAAAAACAAAAAACAGTGAAAAAAATTCCTGAAGATCATGTTCACGAGGCAAAAAGGATCAGCTACAAGAGCCCGATAATTTTTGCGGGCTTTGTAGGTCCAGGCCTCGCAGGACCATTGTCAGTAGGATACATGATAGAGAAACTGAAGATGCAAGAAGTCGGATACCTCCGATCAAAGTACCTACCGCCATCTACCGTATTCATCCAAGGAAGGTTGCGGCATCCGTTCCGGTTCTACTCTAACAAAACAGGTACAATCTGTGCGATAATTTGCGAAGTTACGCTACGAATGGAAGGTCTTTACAACATCGCGTCGACTATTCTGGATTGGGCAGAAAGCAAAGGAACAAAGGAATTTGTGATTCTAGACGGAGTTGCAAGTGACGAGCATGATAACAAGACTTTCTGTGCAGCAGAAGAAGACCTCTGCAGAATAATGTCAGACAAGGGAATCAGTATGATATCCCAGGGATTCATCACCGGGATCCCCGGAAGCATCCTAAACGAGTGCATAATACGCAAGATTCGAGCAATAACTCTTCTAGTCAAGGCTAGCCACACAAGCCCAGATCCGCTCGCAGCAGCCACGCTAATTGAGGCCATAAATCGGGTATATGGCCTTGCAATAGACACAAAGGATCTCAGAAAACAAAAAGAAAAGCTCGGAAAGGAATTCAAGGAGCTGTCAGAAAAGTACAAGGAACACAGACAGGTCGATTCCGGCATGTACATGTAAAGGTCTTTTAATGTGTCAAACAAAATCACAAACAGAATGGCGCTAACTTACAAACAGTCTGGCGTGGATGTAAAAAGCATTAAGAAAAGCCAGTCAGCGATTGGAAAAATCATTTCGTCTACGCACAGATTCCAAAAGGTAAGAACCGGCTTTGGTCACTATGCTGGACTTGTGGAAATTGATAAAAAGAGACTTTTGGCAACGCACACCGATGGTGTCGGTACAAAGGTAATCATTGCAAACATGATGAAAAAATACGACACAATAGGAATAGACTGCGTTGCGATGAATGTCAACGACATAATTTGTATCGGTGCGACTCCGGTCTCGTTTGTTGACTATATCGCGGCAAACCAGAACAACCAGAAAACATTTGTGCAGGTAGCAAAAGGTCTTGCCGCCGGTGCAAAAAAGGCCGGCGTCCCAATTGTCGGAGGAGAGACGGCAATAATGCCAGACCTGTTTGAGGGAAAAAAATTTGCATTTGACCTTGCAGGGATGGTAGCAGGAATAGTACAAAAAGACAAGCTCGTACTCGGGGACAAGATAATTCCTGGAGACAGAATAATTGGAATCTATAGCAGCGGCATCCACTCCAATGGGTATTCGCTTGCGCGAAAAGCACTTTTCAAAAAATATTCCCCCCACGATAAAATAAAAGGAGTTGGAAAAATCGGAGATGCCCTTTTGGCACCGACTGAGATTTACGTAAGGCCTGTACTTGAAATCATAAAAAAATGCAAGGTTCACGGCCTTGCAAACATCACGGGGGGCGCATTTACCAAGCTTTTGAGGCTCAAAAACGCAGGAGTTGTGCTAAACGACATGCCAGAGCGTCCAAAGATAATGCAGCTAATCGCCGACATGGGTGTAAGCGACGAGGAAATGTACAAGACATTTAACATGGGAATCGGGTTTTGTGTCGTCGCACCAAAAAATGATTTTGGCCAGGTAATTGCCATTTGCAAAAAACATGGCCTCGGAAGTCAGCTGATTGGCCACATCTCCGAGAGAAAAGGGTTCTTTGTGAATTCCAAAAAATTGGCCTAATTAGGATCTGCCGAGTCAGGCACATAGAAAATTCACGAAGACTTTAGACAAAACCTTTCATTATTTTTAATCATCTAATGCATTATATGACCACGCGGAAACATTGTTGGCTTGGAATCGCACTTTGTTCAAGTTGTAATTAGTGTTTGTGTATTACTTGCAGCCGCCAAACTAATGGCAGAGATATTTGTCAGACTAAAGCTTCCAATTGTTCTTGGCGAATTGATTGCCGGGATGATTGTGGGGCCTTTTGCAATAGGCTCGCTCATCATGTTTCAGGGAGAAACCATATTGCAACTCACAGGAGAAGTAAAAATACTTGGAGAGATAGGAGCAATCGTTATTTTATTCATTGCAGGCCTCGAGATGACTCCACGTGAATTTCTCAGGGGTGGAAAGGCCTCCTTTACCGTCGGCACACTTGGAGTGATTGCCCCGTTTTTTGTCGGATTTTTTGTTTTCCAGATTTTTGGTTTTGATGCATTTCAAGCAATGCTCGTTGCAACTGCGCTTACTGCTACAAGCATAGCAATTTCTGTGCAGGTACTATCTGAGTACGGCAAGCTAAAGACTGCGGAAGCAAGACTGATAATCGGCGCCGCAGTTGTAGACGACATTTTGGCAATTGCCGTGTTATCGGTGGTTACATCGCTTGGAAGCGGTGCTACAGATGTAGATGTGACCGATGCCGTCTTTACCATCTTCAAGGTGCTTGGTTTCTTTGCAGCCATGGCAATTGCTGCGATTTTTGTAGTCCCACGTGTTGTCGAGTCTAAAATGTGGAAGGCCGGCGGAGCAATAGAAGGAGTCGTCACTGCCGCCTTTTTTGGGGCCGCAGGAATCGCCGCATGGATTGGGCTTTCACCAATACTTGGGTCGTTTGTCGTGGGGATGGCGTTGGCATCCGCAAAGACGTTTGAGAGAATAGAACACTATGTCAGCAAGCTGGGGCTTATTTTTGCACCTTTGTTCTTTGCAATAATAGGTGCGCAGGTAGATTTCAGGGGAATAAATTCCGATGTTCTTATCATCGGTGTAGTGATAATTTTAGTTGCAGTATCTACAAAGCTGCTGGGTTGTGGGCTTCCTGCATGGTTGTTCCTCAAAGACAAACGCCAAGCGAGAAGAGTCGGCGTTGCCATGATATCACGTGGTGAGGTCGGCCTCATCGTAGCCGGTGTCGGACTATCAAGTGGCGTTCTGACCTCAAATGTTTATTCTACCATCATAATCATGGTGGCAGTCACTACCATAATCACGCCGGTCTGGCTGAAAATGGAATACAGAAAAGAGGTTCAGCAGAACCCTTAGCCATAGAACAGATCGCCACGGCTTTTGTTGAAAAATCTTAAATTAGACTAAAAAATTCGAGCATCGTTGGTCGAAGACTTTGTAGACATGTGTGCTTTTTGTAAGCAAGGCGTTCCAAGAGCAAACATGGTCTACCAGAAGGGACGAGTCTTCCATTCCCAGTGCTACACGGATCATGGAAATGACTTTGCCACCCCGGATCCAGAACTTGCCCAGCTTAGTGCAAAAACCAGAGTAGAGCTCGTCCAGCTAAAGAACATGAAGATACGCTCTGAGATGCAAAAACAAAACTCTTCACCTGTAAAGAAGGTCAAAGAAAAGTCAAGAAAAAGGCCAAAGAAAGCAAGAAGGATCAAGTCCAAATCAAAAAGGCCAAAATCCAAGGCTAAGAGAGCAAAACGAAAGGCGGGAAAGGCCAAAAAAAAGTCAGGACGACGCCGATAAAAGTTTTAACGAATTTAAGGCCGGCCCCGTATTTCTAGTCATTGCAAACTAGTGTTTTTTCCAAGGCGTGCTACGAGATTTCGCACGGCCTTCTTAAAATAGACTCCCCGACGAAAAGCCAGATAAAGTCGCAGATAAAAAAAGTCTGCACCAAGTACGCACTTGAGAGGATACCAAGAAATCATGAGATCCTATCGACGGTAAGCGGTGATGACTACTCCAAGCTGCAGAGAATACTTGTAAAAAAGCCAGTCAAGACGGCCTCAGGTGTTGCAGTAATCGCGCTCATGCCAAAGCCATACGCATGCCCCCACGGCAGATGCACATACTGCCCAGGCGGAATCGAGTTCAACTCGCCCAACAGCTACACCGGAAACGAGCCTGCTACTGTGAACGCGATTGAGGTGCAGTACGATCCAAAAAAACAGATCCTCTCAAAAGTAGACAAGCTTGTTGCATATGGCCACGATCCCACAAAGATGGAGCTGGTAATAGTCGGAGGAACGTTTCTTTTCATGCCAAAAGACTATCAAGAAAATTTCATAAAATCATGCTATGACGCGCTAAACGGATTCGACTCGGCATCTTTGGAAGATGCAAAGTCATGCAATGAGGAGGCCGAGATAAGAAACGTCGGATTTACAATAGAGACAAAACCTGATTACTGCAAAAAAGAACACGTCGACATGATGCTACGGTACGGCGTGACCAGAATTGAAATCGGCGTGCAGAGTCTGCAAGATCGGGTCTACAGGCTTGTCAACCGCGGCCACACATATTCTGATGTCGTAGAGTCATTCCAGATATCAAAGGATGCAGGCTACAAAATAGTTGCACATATGATGCCCGGCCTTCCTACGATGAGCCCGCAGGACGATATTTCTGACTTTAAGAAGTTGTTTGATGATCCGGAGCTAAAGCCCGACATGCTCAAGGTTTACCCATCACTTGTTTTGCAGCATACGCCACTATACCAACAGTACTTGCAAGGACAGTATGCGCCGTATTCTGATTCAGAGATGATTCGAGTCCTAGTCGAGATGAAAAAAATCGTCCCCAGATGGGTAAGAATAATGAGGGTACAAAGGGAGATATCGCCAAGCGAGATAATTGCAGGCCCAAGGTCTGGAAACCTTCGGCAGATAGTGCACGAGACCCTAAAAAAACAAAATCTTTTCTGCAGATGCATCAGGTGCCGCGAAATAGGATCGTCAACCCCGCAAAAAGAGGTTTTTCTGCGGCGCGACGACTACGAGTCATCTGGTGGAGACGAAGTGTTTTTGTCATACGAGGATTCGTCTGAGAAAGTGTATGGATTTTTGAGGCTTCGAAGGCCCAGCAACAAGGCCCACCGAGGTGAAATAACTGACAAGTCATGCATAGTGCGCGAGCTGCATGTCTATGGCAGATCACTAAAGATCGGGGAAAGGGAGGACGGCCAAATACAGCACTCCGGCCTTGGAAAAAATCTCATGGCCGAGGCGGAAAAAATATCGGCCGAGCAATTTGATGCAAAAAAACTTCTAGTCATATCGGCGGTTGGGACGCGGCAGTACTACCGAAAGCTTGGATACCTGCCGGATGGCCCATATATGGCAAAAACCTTGGAGCAGTAAAATGTCAGAAGAAGAAAAAATTGTAATAGGAAAGGGCACGTGGATTGACAAGCTCGCCTCAGAGATGATAGAGCGTGAAAAACAGCTTGGGCGGGACACGTCGCTATTGAAAGTAGAGTCAGGCCTTGGCGCATCTGGAATTCCACATATTGGGAGCCTCGGCGATGCGGTAAGGGCGTACGGCGTAAAGCTTGCGCTTGAAAATCTTGGCTACAAGTCCGAGCTTGTCGCGTATTCTGACGATCTTGATGGGCTCCGCAAGATACCGGAGGGCCTGCCAGAGTCGCTTTCTGAGCACATCGCAAAGCCGGTCTCTCTGATACCTGACCCCTTTGGTTGCCATGACTCGTACGGCATGCACATGAGCAGCATCCTGCTTGACGGCCTTGACAAGCTTGGAATAAAGTACAATTTTGTCAGGGCAATTGACACTTACAAAAAAGGAGTTCTCAAAAATCAGATCCATACCATCCTGACAAACGCCGAAAAAATTGGAAACCAGATTGCCGAAATGGTCGGGCAGGAAAAATACCAAAAGTTTCTGCCGTACTATCCTGTCTGCGCAAAGTGCAGCAGACTGTACACGGCGCAGGTATACGAGTATGATCAGCAAAAAATGAGGGTCAGGTACAAATGCGTCGAGGCCGAGATCGGCTCAAAAATGCTCAAGGGGTGCGGCCATGTTGGCGAGGCCGACATCTCAAAGGATTTAGGCAAGCTCGCATGGAAAGTGGAGTTTGCCGCAAGATGGCACGCATTTGACATCAGGTTTGAGGCGTATGGAAAAGACATCATGGATTCTGTCAAGGTAAACGACTGGGTCTCAGACGAGATACTTGGCCACCCCCACCCCCACCACGTAAAGTACGAGATGTTTTTGGACAAGGGAGGAAAAAAGATCTCAAAGTCAGCTGGAAATGTAGTGACTGCCCAAAAATGGTTCCGATACGGCACCCCCAAGTCAATGCTGCTTTTGCTATACAAAAGAATCACCGGGGCAAGGGAGATAGGATTTGAGGACATCCCAGTCCTGATGGACGAATACAACGAAATCGAAGACATTTACTTTGGAAAGGTAAAGCTTGACAACGACGCCAAGACCACGAGGATAAAGGGCCTCTATGAATACACGAACCTTCTGAACCCGCCAAAGGTGCCATCGGTGCACGTAAGCTACAGGCTCCTAGTTGAGCTTTGCCGTATTTTCAAAGAGAACCGGGCAAGCCTTGTTTCAAAGAAGCTAATAGACTACGGTACTATCAAGGCAGCCGACGAGTACGTTCTACAGCTAATCGAGCTTGCGGGAAACTATGCTGATGACTTTGAGGAGGATGAACCGGTCAAAGTCGAAATAAACGACGGTACAAAAAGCGCCCTTGCGCAGCTTGTGGCAGTGCTGGAATCCGAAAAAGAGCCAGAAGATCTTCAAAACACAATCTACAACATTTCAAAGGAGAACAATGTTGCGCCAAAAGAGTTTTTCACGACCCTTTACCAGATAATCCTGTCTGCAAACAGAGGCCCAAAGATAGGCCCACTCATACTAGATATCGGTAGAAAGAAGGTCGCGCAGACAATATCAAGGCACATCTGAGATGGCGCACAACGAACACAACAAGCCCAAAAAGAGCGGCGCGTATTTTTTGATAATTCTTGGCGCCCTTTTATTCATAATAACGCCGAGCTTTTTTTCAGACAGGCCGGATCTAGGTCTTGGAATAATAGCTGCCGGCTTTGCGATCGGCGGCCTCGGCTTTTTCCTCAGATTCGTCAAAAAATGAAAGGAAAATAACTCTCAATTCATGGAAAAAGGCATGGGATTATTCAAGCGCGCAAAAAAAGAGATAGAAAAGTCGCAGGAAGCCCAGATTCCCCCAGTCCAGGTAAAGACACCTGAGGAGATACAGCGGGAAAGGACTGCAAACGAGCTGGAATATCTTCAAGGCGAGCTGCAGTCAAAGACGGATCATCTCCACTCCATTGCGGAAAAACTTGCCATGGTAAAAGCAGAATATGACCAGCTGGTCGGAACGCTAATGTCCTCAAAAAAAGAGATAAACGAAAACAAGGCCGAATACGAAAAAATACTTGGCCAGATTGAGTCATCAAGGTCGGAGCTCGAAAAGATCCAGAGCCAGATTGACGAAAAAAAGAACACGCTTGACGAGCTGCAGAACGCAAGATCAAGTCTGGAGGAGGTAAAATCCCAGTACCTAAAATACAAAGAGGAAGCCGAGGCCCTCAAATCGGCCCACGATTCTTATGAGCAGCTCAAAAAATCCCAAGAATCCGCATCAGGCGAGCTGGAGCGGCTAAAAAAAGAAATCGAAAATGCCAAAAAGGAACTCAGGTTCATAGAAAACCAGCTCGCAAACGCTGCAAGCAGGACGGCCCCAAAAAATCTGGTTGCGGCAGCAAGCTCCGTTGTGTCATCGCTTAACAGCAAGCTCCTTGCCACACAGAAAGAACTCGAGGTTCTCAAGACTGCGTTACAGCGCGAGCGCGCAGACCACCAGGAAACAAAAAACAAGCTGAATGAGCTGCTAAAAAAGAACATCTAGAGCGATATTTGTTTTTATTGCACGCATCATAAAAGCAAGCGTGTTAAAACCGGTTTTGATTGGAATCTTGGTGTCGGTTTGTTTTTTGCCCGCTGTTGCAGACGAGTTTGTCATCCCAGAATGGTTTGATAGGGTACATAGATATTGGAAGGAGACGATGATAACCGATGAGGAGTTTTCAAATGCCATAGTCTATCTGCAGAGTCACGAGCTGATGCGGCTTGTTGACAATGAAGGCGGCCCCATTGCGAATTTCTTGGTAACCAATGCAATGAAAAAACAGATGTCGATTGGACTTTCTGGTTTTTCGGACTGTAGTGCCGGATGGTACATCACTGGGTACTATACCCCGCTAGAATCCGAGCACGTCGGCAGATTCATCAAAGTCGTAATAGATGGTGTATCTTACGAGTTCAGAGAAGATTTTATCACAGAGGTAAAGACGGAGGGCTGGGGCAAGACCATATCTGGTCAGTATCTTGGATGGTACGATGAGTCGTTCCACCTTAATGAGAAACCACTTGATGCGGCAGGCAATGCACTCCAAGTCGGCATGGTCGCAGTCGATCCGTTGGTGATTCCGTCGTCTAGGCTCACAATACCCAGCCTGCCAGGCACCTGGGGCGAAATTGTCTTTGTTGGCTCCGATACCGGCACCGCTATTTCTGGAATGCACGTAGATGTCTATGTAGGTGAGGGAAAAGACGCTCTTGATGAAGCATATAGAATAACTGGGCACGGCAACGTAGTTTGTCTTGAGGCAGAATAATGTCGGCGCTGCGCTCGGTTGTAAAGGCTTTGTCGTTTGTAATAGTCGGCATTGTTACCATAATAGTCGGCGCATTCATGCTCCGCGGCACGATGCACCTCTGGGACAGAAACCCCGATGACAAAGACGAACCCTGATTGTTTTGCTGTAAACAGCTGCCCGGAGACGAGCATACTAAAAATACAACAAGACCCACAACATACCATGGTAGGCCCACAGGACGGCGGTTTTGGATTTGACCAGTCAAAAAAATATTCCATCGTTGACAACATAGAGCAGGTTTGCGTGCAGTGCCAGGCAGGCCAGCACGCAAAATGCCTTGCAAAATCAAATCAGATCCCAAGCTGCGAGTGCGAACAGTGTTTGATCTTTGGATGATTTGCAAAGACCGAGTTCAGAGTTTAGGGGCGGTTTGTGTGTTCATGTGACAGATAGTTTTGCCTGCCCGAAGTGAACCCCAAACGGCTGGCAGTACACCACTACTGTGTCATATTTGTCCACATCAATTCCATCAAGAGAATAGTTTTGATCTCCCCTGCTGCCCTTTAGCTTTTCCAAGTGTAGGCCGTTTTTTACATCGCCATTGTTTGTCAGATACACCCTAAGGTCTGGTCCGTTTGTCACCTCAAAGTTTTCAAACCGGAGATACTTTATTCCGCCCAGATCGAGTATTTTTGCAGTGCCAGAGGCATGGTGCCCGAGTAGTCCCTCAAACTCGCCCGTACGCAGAACCGAAATTGTTGATTCCTGCCTGCCCATCTCAGCCATTGTTTCAGAGACCGGACTTACCATTGTTGATGCTTTTTTCATTATCATATCTTTTACGTCATCTGGCATTTTTTGCACAAGTACGGCTCTTTGTTCGTCTGGCATCTGCGTGAATTTTTCATATGTCAGACCGTCTTCGATTTTGTTTAGCGCGCTTGGGAGTGGTTCGTTGATTGGTCTTTCATAGAACAACGGGCTTGCAAGACCCATGCCTATTGCAATTGCTGCAACTATGATACCTATTTTTATCCTCTTGTGCATGGTGAGGGTGTTTTGGTTCTATGTTAAAACGATTGTTCCAGATCACGCCCAGTTTTGTTACGAATTTTAGGCTCAGATTCACTGAATTCAATCATATTGGATCAGGTCTCTAACTCTACTTCATCGCCCGGCATTATTAGCAAACCAGTAAGATAATAATTCGCTGATTTGGAGCATCGTCAGATGCGAGCATCCAAGATAATCACGATAATCGGAATAGTGTTAATTTTCTTTGGCGCGGTGTTTCTGTCACAGGGAAGGGGGCAGCTTGGGCCGGAGTCCTCGTTTATGTATTATGACAAGGACTGGATAATCTACGGAATGGGAATCATAATCGTCGGAATAATCATAAGCGGCTTTGGGGTCTTTGTTTTGAGGCGTCAGCTCACATAATGCATAACCGTGCTTCGTATCTTTTGTACCTGGTGAATCTTCGATAAATGGAGCATGCTGTTTGCGTCACCTTACGTCCAGTGTTCCAGGTGCGTTTGTCTTTAGGTCAAAGGTTCGTATTAGGTGGTTGTTGGTGTCGGCAATGTACAGTTTGTTATCATACGCCTTAACGTCGGCAGGCTCGTACAGCGCCAAAATGTCGCATGTCGGGCTGCCAGGCAGGCACACCGTGTTTTTTTCCCTGCCAATCAGGGTATAGA
Organism: uncultured Candidatus Nitrosotenuis sp.; assembly: GCA_964542205.1. Taxonomy (GTDB): domain Archaea; phylum Thermoproteota; class Nitrososphaeria; order Nitrososphaerales; family Nitrosopumilaceae; genus Nitrosotenuis. The sequence goes on along the minus strand of CAZITM010000003.1, from coordinate 715 downwards.
CACGGTTGTTTTTCAGATTAACTACACGTATTGCAGAGTTGTACGTGTCTGCGACAAATAACGCATCTTGTGTTGCGCACACACCAAGAGGATGTTGAAATAACGCGTCATGCGTAGGGCCGTCCTTGTGCCCAAATTCAAAGAGGCCGCGGCCCACGATTGTTCTTACTTGTTTTTCTTGGAGGTGTATTTTCCGTATGGCAGATACCTCGCTGTCTGCAAAATATAGCGTATCTTCAAATATCGAAATGCCACTGGGCTGTGCGAGCTGCGCCTGTTTTGCAGGCCCGTCGATTATGTTTTCCTGCCCAGAGCCAGCAAAGGGCAGTGCTTGTTCAGTTTTGGTGTCATAGGTCCAGATCTGGTGGTTCCCTGCCATTGCGATATACACGATTCCGTCCTTGCATGCAACATCCCATGGAGAGCTGAGCGATGTCGCAGTTCCCTTTCCCCCATATGACACCCATGGGCCCTGTCTGCCTGTTCCGGCAACCGTGGTTACCTTTCTTTGTTCAAGATCTATTTTACGTATTGCGTGATTTTCGGTGTCTGCAACAAACAGCATCTGGCCCATCCATGCAACCCCCTGTGGCCTGAAAAATTTTGATGACTCAAAGTCGCCATCGGCCAGCCCTGCGCCACCACCGATCGTATGCAGTATCTTACCGGTGATGTCCGTGACCAGAATTCGGTTGTGATTAGAATCACTTAGTGC
>CAZITM010000002.1:0-51207 GCA_964542205.1 uncultured Candidatus Nitrosotenuis sp. | reverse complement strand
CTGCTTGACAACTGCCGCGAGTCTGACAGGCAGATAGGTAACAAAATTGGGATTTCCGGCGCTGCTGTAAAATCAAGGATTGAAAAAATGATCAAAAACGGCACAATTGAGAATTTCGCGTTAAAGATCGAACCCACCGTTTTGGGGTACAACGTACTTTATGTTGTAGTTACAGGCCAAAACATAGACGAGATTCTAAAACAAGTCGAGCTGGTTGGCGAGCCATTCTTTGTGGTTCCTTGCGTTGGCGGAATAACTGTGTGTGCAATTGTGGTAAGAGAAAACACATCGCAGAAAATCGAGCTTGCAAAAAATCTGATGCGAGATGTGCGATTACTTTCTATATTTGAGGCAGAAAACCCTGGGATCAGATCAGACCTTACAAAGACGGATGTGGAGATAATCGGCCAGCTTTTGAATAACCCCAGATCAAAAATAGACGACATGGCAAAAACGACAAAGCTCTCAACAAAGACCATCGCAAGATCTCTTAAAAAACTCCAGAATGATGAAGCTATCCAGTTTACCTTGATTTACAACCCGGCCAAATTCGGACAGTACATTCCTTTTGCTGTCTTGGTGTGGGTAAGTGGAAACATGGGTGAGACTCTAAAAATGTTAAAAAAGGAATTTTCATCTTCGTTTTTGCAGAAACCCTTTGTCGCAAAAAACCAGATAGTTTTGTTTTTGCACAGCAACAACATTTTTGAGCTGGACAACATTACGCAGCAGGTGCGAAACATAACCGGCGTTGCAAGCGCAGATCTTTTCATTCCAAAAAAGATCACGTTCCCCCAAAAATGGGCGATGAGTGCAATCAAGGCATCGAAATCTTCCAGAAGGCTTCACCTGTCTTATCAAACCATTAATTAATGTCTGATTAGAAAGAACGGCAAATGAGAAAAAAGAGAATTTATGATGGCAAGATTTTAGGCCTGAATCTTTACGAATTTAAAATACGGGGAAAAAAGGTAGTACGAGAAATAGTCGAGCACAGGGGAGCTGCTGCGATTTTGGCATTTGATGAAAAGGGAAAGGTCATTCTCGTAAAGCAGCACAGGTTCGGCCACGGCTACATTTTGGAGATTCCGGCAGGCACACTTGAGCGTGGAGAAAGGCCGGAAAGGTGCGCGCTGCGGGAAATCCAAGAAGAAACTGGCTATCGGGCACGCACGCTTACGCGCCTTATCACGTATTATCCATCAGTAGGCTACAACAAAGAGGCAATCCATTGTTTTGTGGCAAAGAGGGTCAAAAAGGTCACAGGCCAGGCACTTGACGAAGACGAGATAATGTCCGTAGTCAAAATAGACCTAAAGAAACTAATCGGCATGATAAAGTCAGGCAAGATAATAGACTCCAAGACGATCTGTGCCGTTTTGACCTATGCTGCAAAAAATAGAATGCTCTAGTTGTATATCGGCTTGACTAGATCCGCAATGTCAGCCCAAGACTTTGATATTCCCTCGAACATGTAGAGCAAATCCAAGAGATTTATCTGTAGTTGATTTTTTTGCTCGATCGAGGATCTAACATCGGAGATTTTTTTCTGGAATTTTCTGTGGCTTGATATTGCCTCGATTGCAAGCCTCCTGTTTTGCTCAATGAATGCATCGATTGATTTTTGGTGGATCTGCTCGATGTCTTTTGTCAGCTCGTAGATTTTCTTTAGGTCGTTTTTTGAAAGTGTTGTATTTGAGATAGAGTTTGCTATCTCTACTAGGGTATCGCTTGTAGTCTCCAAAATATTTGCTGCGATTCTGTAATCCAGGACATCAATATTTTCAAGATGGAATGCTGATGCTAGTCTCTTGTCGCTAATAGTAGAGCGGATAAGCCTCACCAGCAGAAAATACTGCCTGTCCACTTCGTCGTCGCGGTTTGAGAGTGTCTGGAGATTTGATCTGTCATCTGAGATGAGCCCTTGCGAGACATCATTGAACATTCCAAGCGCGATTGAGCTTATTCTTTTTAGAATTTTTTCCGGATTCAGTGTTGCCGCATCTAGGAGAAACTGCACGTTTATGTTTGAAGAGTCTTCTTCTACAATTTCCATCCCAACAAGGCGTCTCATCGAGTTTCGGATTTTTTCTCTATCTTCGCTTGGGATGCTGGTCTTTGCCTTTATCCGAATTATGTCATACCCAAGGAGATATGCTCCAGTAATGTTTGCGACAATGTTTTCATCCTGTGGCAGCGGATACGATATTACGACTTCTTTTGATGGCCGCTCGGATTTGTTTGCTGTAATAGAGACAGAGTTCTCAGAGGTCTCCAGCTCAACTTCGGCGCTCTTGTCAAGATTGTTTGCCTCGACCCATTCCTTTGGCAGCGATACTAGGATGCTGCTTCCTATCTTTTGCAGGCGTCGAATGAATTTAGGCAATTTATACTCATTTAATTAATTTAAGCCGTATTCTTATATTTTTGGGCAAATTTAAATTCAGATCAGGATGAAGGGGTCGGCATTCAGTCCAGCGCACATTACGGGATTCTTCAAAGCAGAGATGGACGAGACCAAAAAGCCAGAACATCAGGGCTCGCTTGGCGCCGGCTTTTCAATCGAAAAAGGAGTCACAACAACCGTAGAAGTCGAATACTCCGAGTTTACAGACATTAAGATCGTGGTTTCAGGGTACAAGCCGGACAATACGCAGGTCTCCGAGTTTGTCGTCAGAGAGTTTTTGAAAAATCTTGACGGTAATTATTTTGTAAATGTGCACCACGACATCAGGGTTCCAGTTGGGTATGGCCTTGGCTGTTCTGCGGCAGTTGCACTATCACTTTCATATGCGCTCAACGAGGCGTTTGGGACTGGGTTTTCAAAAGAACAGCTTGGCAAAATGGCTCACAACGCCGAGGTAATATGCAGGACAGGCCTTGGCGATGTACTGGCGTCATATCATGGTGGCTTTGAAATAAGGACAAGGGGAGGGGCCCCCGGTATAGGCCAGCTCAAAAAGATCCCCACAACAGAACACACTGCGGTGATGATCTGTTTTTCTCCAATTTCTACAAAACAGTTCCTAAAGGAAAGACTTGCATCAATTAACGGCCTTGGCGGAAAGATGGTGAACAAGCTGGTAGAAACAAAAGACATAAACCAGTTCCACGAATTTTCCATCGAGTTTGCAAATTATGTAAGCATCATCACGCCAAAGATGAAGACGGTGATTGAGGATCTCAGGTCACATGGAATAAAATCTGGTGTCGCGCTTTTTGGCGAGACTATCTTTACACTGGTTCCGGAGGATCTAGAAGAAAAGGCAATTGAGATTTTAGAAAAATATCCAGATGGAATAATCATTAGATCAAAAATCGACGACATTGGAGCAAGGCTAGTAAGCTAAATGAAACCTGTCATCCCAAAATCCCATCCGCGTGCCAAGTCCCTATACATACGAGAGAGACTGGTGCATGCGTTTGACTCTGGGCTTGTGGCAAAGGAAGGCCTCATGGCGCATGGAAGGGGCGAAGCGTTTGACTATCTTATTGGCGAGCGCACCTCAAAGGCCGCAAAAAAGGCAATCAAGGCTGCGGCGGTAATGCTCCTTTTGGCAAAAGCGCCTGTAATATCGGTAAACGGCAACATTGCCGGGCTTTGCCCAAAAGAAATAGTCGAGCTTGCCAGGGTTACGGGCGCAAAAATCGAGATAAACCTGTTTTATGCAAGCGAAAAAAGAAGGCAGAACATTTTCAAGGCCTTGAAAAAAAACGGTGCAAAGGCAGTCCTTGGTCTGGACAGGAAGAACTCTAGAAAATTGTCAGGCCTTGACAGCGCGCGAAGAATAGTAGACAGAAATGGAATTTATCTGGCAGATGTGGTTGTAGTGCCACTTGAGGACGGAGATCGCACACTTGCGCTAAAAAAGGCAGGAAAAAAAGTCATCACGTTTGATCTGAACCCCCTTTCCAGAACGGCACAGACTGCAGACATTGCAATAGTTGACAATGTCGTCCGCGGAATCCGGGAGCTCATCTCTGTCTGTAAGAAAACAAAAAACCCCTCAGAAATTCCGTTTGACAACAAGAAAAATCTGGCCCACTCCATTATTGAGATAAGAAAAAATCTGACAAGGAGGGCTGTGCGTGCATAAGTCAGTCAGGGACATAATCGACAAAAAAAAGGCAGGCCAAAAGATCTCCGTAATAACTGCATATGACTACACCCTTGGCGCACTGTGCGACAGGGCCGGAATCGATATTTTGCTTGTGGGCGATAGTGCCGGAATGGTGATGCTTGGATATGAGAACACGATTCCAGTTACGATGGACCAGATGGTCTTGTTTACAGAGGCCGTCAGCCGCGCAAGACAAAGCGCGCTAGTTGTTGCAGACATGCCGTTTATGTCGTACCAGGCAAGTGTGTCAGATGCGATTGCAAATTCCGGCAGACTGATCAAGGCAGGAGCTGACGCAGTAAAGCTTGAGGGTGGAAAGGTTGTGACGCCAACGATTCGCGCAATTGTGGAGACGGGCATTTCGGTGATGGGACATATTGGATTTCAGCCTCAGACTACCACGTTAGCCCAGGGGTACCGAGTCCAGGCAAAGACAAAGGATGCTGCTATGACTCTAATCGAGGACGCAAAGGCGCTAGAAGAAGCTGGTGCGTTCAGCATTGTGCTGGAAATGGTGACATCTGAGGTAGCAAAGATAATTTCAGAAAGCGTCTCCATTCCGACAATTGGGATTGGCTCTGGCAAACATTGCGACGGCCAGGTACTGGTGATCCATGATGTTTTAGGAATGTATGACAAGCTCAAGCCGAAATTTGTAAAGCAGTATCTTTCGCTATCTGCCGACATTACAAAGGCGCTGACAAGATATAGACTAGATGTGGAATCCGGCAAGTTCCCCGCAAAGGAAAACTGGTTTTCGATGGACAGAACGGAGCTTGACAAGCTGCAGAGAGAAATTGGCTAGAGAGCATCCGTCTTTGGATATAGTGGAATCGTATGGCACGGAGCTCTCAGGGAAAAAAATTGTCTTTTGTGTGGCAGGAAGTGTTGCAGCATACAAGGCAATCGAGCTTGCAAGGCTCTTGATGAGACATGGCGCGGATGTGACTTGTGTTGCAAGCGAAGCAGTCACAAAACTTATCCAGCCAGACTATTTCAAGTGGGCAACCGGAAACAAGGTAATAACAAAGCTGACAGGTGAACTTGAGCACATCAGACTGGCAGATTATGGACAGGCCGACCTCATCTTGGTGTATCCTGCAACTGCAAACACGCTTGGCAAGCTGGCAAACGGAATAGACGACACGCCGGTATCGACTGTACTTACTGTAGGCTTTGGTGCAAAGATTCCAATTTTGATGGCGCTTGCAATGCATGAATCAATGTATGAAAATGCCGCGGTTCTCCGCAACATGGAATTTTTGAAGGGCAAAATCGAGTTCATAAGGCCAAACATGGTAGAAGGAAAGGCAAAGGCTGCAGAGCCTGAGGATGTGCTGGAATACATCCTCAAAAGATTTGGTCATTCGTCGATATTGGCAGGAAAAAAGGTGCTGATCACAGCAGGCCCCACCGTGGAGCCAATCGATCCCATACGTGTGATTACTAATACCAGTACTGGAAAAACCGGTGTTTTACTTGCCGCCGAGCTGATATCAGCAGGGTGCAAGGTAACATTGGTGTATGGCCCCGGAGTTGAGGATCCACCAAGGGGCGCAAGAGTGATCCCAGTTAGGACCGTAGGCGAGATGTTTTCTGCCACAACAAAGGAGCTCAAGGCAAGGAAATTTGATGTCGTGATTTTGTCTGCGGCCGCTGCTGACTATACAGTCCAGCCGCAAAAGTCAAAGATCAAGAGCACAAAAAAAGATCTGACGATCAGGCTGCAAAAGGCACCAAAGATAATTGATCATGTAAAGAAGCTACAAAAAGACACGTTCCTTGTAGGATTCAAGGCAGAAGCAAACGTCTCAAGGCAGAAGCTTGTCGAGTCGGCAAAAAAGAGACTCAGAGAATCCAAGGCCGACATGATAATTGCAAACGACGTTGGAACAAGATACGCAAAAAATACCAACTACAACGAGGTCCTGATTGTAGATGATTCCAAAATAATCAGCACCGGCAGGAAGACTAAGGAACAGATAGTAAAGCTTATCAGAAGACAGCTTGAATCAAGACTTGCTTGATCTCTAAGCTGGTTTTAGCTGTTTTTGCCGTTTTGCTAGTAAATCAAGTGCCGGAGTCGTTTGCCCAATCGGAGTTTAACTCTAGTGGTATGGGTTTTGGAATGCCTGACATTACAGTAACTCCGCTTTCTGGCCCTCCAGGCACCAAAATCGAGATAAAGGTTACAAACATGCCGCCTCCGCCGCGAGGCCAAGACCCGCGAATAGAGTTTTTTGTGTATCTCCCGTTTGTCACCGCAGTTAGCGGCGGGATTGCAAACAACTGCGCAGGAGAGGACTGTTTTCCCTTGTATTCATTTGAGGAGATAAACGACGACAAGGTGGCCCCCAAGACTGTCACATTTGCCCTGTTTAGCGAAGATAACCCAAAGCCCATGATTCAGAGCGGCCAGTGGGAGTCTGTCTGCGATATCAAGGTGAACGGCAAGACCATTGCGAGATACGGTACGGTATGCAACAGCAAGACGCAGCCACTAGGCCAATACGAGATAAAGTTCGGCTGGGGCATACAGAGGTCTGACCTTTACGACATCAGAAAAACCGTGACATTTACGGTAACGGAGGCTCAGGTCAAGTCCGAGCCGGAATCTCAGGATGCCGATGAGATAGTGTTTGAAAAATACAAAAACGGTGAGATAACAGAGGCCGAATTCGAAAAAGAGCTAAGCGAGCTTGGATATGATGCGGAGGACATCAGACAGGCAAAGGCACTTTTAGGCAAACTGCCACACCAGCAGGGAACGTATTCGCCGGAACAAAAGGAAGCAATTGAGGAAGGAATCAAAAAGGCCAAAGAGCAGGCAAAGGCACAAAGAGAAGTTGTGAAAACCGAGGAAGAAAGAGAAGAGTTTGTTGGAGACGATCTGCACGAGCCGGTCGAAGAAACCGAAGGGACACAGACCATTTCCGAGAAAGAAGAGCCCAAGCCAGAACAAAGCGGCTGTCTTATTGCCACTGCGGCCTTTGGAACCGAGCTTGCACCCCAGGTCCAGTTATTGCGTGAGTTGCGAGACGGAACAGTGCTGCAGACAGGCTCCGGGCTTGCATTTATGAGTGGGTTTAACGGCTTTTACTATTCATTTAGCCCTGTTGTGGCAGACTGGGAAAGGCAAAGCCCTGTGTTTAGGCAAGCAGTACAGCTGGCTCTGACTCCGATGCTTTCCGCTTTGTCCATGCTAAACTACGTAGACATTGATTCGGAATCAGAGATGCTTGGATATGGAATTGGAATTATTCTCCTAAATGTAGGAATTTACTTTGTCACACCCGCCATAATAATTACAAGGGCAAGAAAATACCTCAGAAAATAACTAGTCGATATAGTGAACTAGCTTTGCTTCATCTCTGAACTTTAGCTGGTTTACTTCGTGCAGGTCTGAGAGCTTGTTCATTTTCATCAGGTTCGGGCTTACTGTATACAGGGTATCGTCGATGTAAAATGATCTGCTGCCATACCCAAAGTATTCGTATCCTGTGCCGTTAGAGTGCTCGATTTTTCCTTTGAGTGTGAATCCAGATCCATTCACATCAAATACATAAAATCCCCACCATGTTTTTGGCTCCATATATCTGCCATCTACATATGTCTGCTGCCCATAGTCTGAGATCGGAAGCGAGAGCAGGTTCCTTTGCCTGTCAAAGAGCAGCGCCTTGTGATCTGATAATACCTCAGAGTCGGCTCCCTGTTTTCCTATGGTTTCAACATCGATTGTGGTCGGGTTTGACACATTTGTCACATCAAACAGTGCTATCTTGACTCCCTCTACCTGTACACCGGCTCCCCGGGTTTCCTTTGTATCCCTTCCAATTCCAATTATGTGGTTTTCATCATATGGGTGCAAATAGTTCGAAAATCCTGGAATCTTTAGCTCGCCCAGTACCTTTGGCGTATCGCCAGACAGATCAATTACAAAGAACGGATCTATTCTCTTAAATGTCACCATGTATAGCCTGTCGCCCATGAATCTGGTGGAATAGATGGATTCGTCTTTGGCTATTTGTTCCAGTGCGCCCACTTGGTTTAGGTTCTCGTCTAAGACATAGACGTTGTTGTGCAGAATTGTCCTTTGGCCATAGTATTCAGACGTCGTTGCTATCCTGAGCCTGTTTTTAGACTCGTCCATCGAAAACTGGTTTAGCAACCTGCCGGGAACCTCGCCCTTTGCTGCATACTTGAGTGTGCCTTGGTTCAGTGCGATTTTGTGTACTACGGTTCGCATTGTTTGTTGCTGGATTTTGAGCTCGTATTCGTTTATGGCGTTTTGAATTTTCGCAAATAACTGCGATTTTTCGGACTGTGACATTTTGTTGTAGGTGTCCTGGAGCAGCTCCGATACCTTGCTCCATTTTTGGCTCTCGCTCAGTGTAGGATCCTGCGATATCTCTTTGATCTTTTGCTGCAGCTCCGAGGGCAGGACAGGGACTATCGCATCAAAGAACCTGCTCTTTTCTTGGGCTTGATAGTAGTGATATGGGAGGTTTTTTTGATATGTGAGATAGAGATTATCTTCTGACATGTATATCGTCCCTGCACCACCCATCATGAAGGTCTCTGATCTTATCTTGTTTGAAGAGATATCGATTGCAGTAACCGTATTGAAGTTATAGTATTGCTCGGGGTTGTCAAAGTAAAAGACGTCTGGGTTTGCGATGATTTTTGATCCTTCCCTAACCAGAGGAATGATTGGCTGGTAATGGTTTACCTCGGCTATCGATATCAGATATACGATATCTCCAATCATCCTGGCGTTGTGGTAGTAACCATTAACGGAATAATCCTTGATGATTTTTGGATTTTGCTTGTCTGATACGTCCATTATTATGATATGGGTTAGATTCGAGTAGATCTTTGTTGGCGCAAACCCGTACTCTGGGATGTAGTCGGTTTCCTGATAGTCCTGGTAGAAGATCACCAGCCTGTCTTTGTTAAGAAAGATGTTTTGTATTGATTGGCCTTCTGCGATGTCGATGCCTATTTTAAGCACTATTTTTGCGGACTCGGCAGGATATGCTTCTATGATTGTGAGCTTGTCACCATATACGATGTAGGCGTACTTGTTGTCATTTTTTAGAAAATCTGGCTCATCTACGTTTTTGACTTGGACGTTAGTAACGGAATAATCTGGTATTCCAGAACCAGAGTACCAGTTTGCGTCGGGAGGAGGTACCGGTCGTGGTGCCGGCTCTTGTGCAAGTCGCATTTTTTCTTCAAGAATTGGTCCGCCCTCACGCATGCTGCCTGACTGAAGTGTTAGAAATGATGTTCTGTCGAGACTGACTGTGCCGGTATTTGTATCATAATAATAACTACTAGACATTTGTGATTCTTGGAGGAATTTTTTGATTTCATCGTATGATGAGAATTTTTTCAGCTCTTGTGAGCCTCCAAAGGACACCAGTGGTGGTTTTTCAAATACAATTGGTGGAACCATATACGGAGAGCTAGGTGGAGAGTGAGCAGGCATCATTGTAAGAAATATCCCAAAGGAGCCAGCCACGGAAATTGCAGCTACTATAGCTAGTGTAATTTTAAAATTCAACAGAAAGCACAATTCCCCTTTGCAATTAAGCATTGCGCAGACATTATTCTGAAATAACAACAAAAAACTATAAGAGGATTGATTAAATTCCAGTTTAACAAATCTGTTTATATCAAAGCTTTTGAAAGACTATCCTTCGTTGCAGATGGTCTGCGTTTGCTCCCGCATAAACTGTGTCAGATAGTATGCCCCACCTGCGCCCTTGCCAGATATTCCGGAGCTTTTCCAGCCGACAAAAGGCTGTGCCTGCACCATTGCTCCCGTGGTTGCGCTTTGGGCCCTGTTTGCGTATGCTACACCTGCCTCTATTTTTGAGAAAAACTCGTCCACTTCTTTTTTGTCCTGGCTGAATATGCCTGCAGTGAGGCCGTATTCAGAATCGTTTGCCTGCTTTATGGCATCGTCAAAGGAATCGAATTCCTGGACGCACAAAAACGGCAAAAATAGTTCTTTTTTTATCAGTTCATGGTTCTTTGGTAGGTTTGTAACGATTGTGGGTTTTACATAGTAACCATTTTGGTATATTCCGTCCTCTAAGATCTCGCCCCCAAAGATTATTTTGCCGTCCCTTCTTGCCTGCTCTACTGCTTTTTCAAATTTCTTTTTTGCAGATTCGTTGATTATTGGGCCCAAGTATGTGTCCTTTTCCCAGGGGATGCCTATCTTGAGGTTCTGGGTTTTTGAGACGAGTTTTTCCATGAACTTGTTTGCAATGTTTTTTTGCACATATACCCGCGAACATGCACTACATTTTTGTCCGCCATATCCAAATGCCGCACGCAAGACACCGTCTGTTGCCTTTTCAAGATCTGCGGAATCCGTAACTATTACTGGGTTTTTTCCGCCCATTTCGGAGATGAATGGTCTTGGAGCAACGCTGGTGAATTTCCTAAACCCCGACATGCCGACTTCTTTTGATCCGGTAAATGCAATTCCACTGACCAGGCTGCTTTCGATTATTGCCTGTCCTACTATGGATCCTTGTCCTGTTACGAGGTTTATTGCACCGGATGGAACCTTTTTGTAAATCGCCTCAACGAACTTGAATGCGGAAATTGGCGTGTCGCTTGCAGGTTTCAGTACAACTGTATTGCCGGTAATGAGTGCGCCGCTGCTCATCCCGATTGCAATTGCAGACGGGAAGTTGAACGGCGGAATCACCCCCCAGACTCCGTATGGTTTTAGGACACTTTGGGTTTTTTCGTTTGGGTTTGCGTTTTTTGTCGGTTTTACAAATCCCTGATTTGATTCCATCTGATCTGCATAGAACCGTAGAAAGTCGATCGTCTCGTCGATTTCGCCCATTGCCTCGAGTCTGTTTTTGCCGTTTTCCATGCTAATTATGGCTGCGAGTGTGAATTTTTGCTCAGAGAACTTGCTTGCTGTTTCTCGGAACAATCCCACCCGATGCTGGTAATGAGTAGCACTCCACTCTGGAAAGGCCTCACTTGCCGATTCGATCGCTTGTTGTGTCTGCTCTTTTGTCGCAAGAGGAAACTTTGCCAGAACAATTCTGGTATCGGATGGGGATCTCACCTCGAAAAGAGCATCAGAGTGTATCTCTTTTCCGCCTATGATTAGTGGATAGGTCTTGCCGAGCTCTTTTTTAAGCGATTCTATGGCAGAGTCAAATTTTTTGTGAAATTCGTCTGTTTTGTTGTTCTGTACTGCCCTTGCCCAAGTGTTTTCGTTCTCAATCAAAGCTAAATAACGTACTCTTTGATCAAATAAAATGATTTAGAATTGATGATCGTGCGATCGCCACTGCGTTATCCAGGTGGAAAATCAAGAGCAGTCAAGATCATTTCAAAATACATCCCAAAAGGCACAAAAGAGTTGTGTTCGCCGTTTTTTGGCGGCGGCTCTTTTGAGATATTTTGTGCACAGAACGGCATCCGAGTATACGGATATGACATCTTTCGGCCGTTGGTTGATTTTTGGCAGATTTTGCTGACCGATCCTAACACCCTAGCAGATAGTGTGGAAAGATACCGCCCATTAAGAAAGGAGAGATTCTACGAATTACAAAAGATTCAGCTCGAATCAAAAAACAAGCTGGAACGTGCCACATTGTTTTTTGTCCTGAACAGATCATCTTTTTCCGGCTCGACTCTTTCTGGCGGCATGGCATCCGGCGGATGTGACAACAATCCAAGATTCACAAAATCATCGATTGATAGGCTGCGTCACTTTAGGCTCGAAAATCTGTCTGTGGAATTTGCAGATTTCAAAGACTCGATTCCAAGACACAAAAACATGCTGCTGTACTTGGATCCACCATACTTGATACAAAGCAAACTGTACGGCAGAAAGGGTGATCTGCACATAGGTTTTGATCATAGAGGATTGGCAAAACTGCTCAAAAAGCACAATAGCTGGATTTTATCATATAACAATTCCAAGGAAATTCATGATCTTTATTCCAATTTTGTCATTTTATATCCCGACTGGAAATACGGAATGTCAAACAATAAAGAATCAAGAGAGGTGTTGATTCTCAGTCACGATATTGCAAAACTGAACAATCTAGAGTAGTTCTTGCTCTGGCGCACAGTGCTTGTGAACCCATTTCCCTTCTTCGTTCTTTGCAATTTCCTTGCCCGGTGAGATCTTGTCGCCGCAGGAAACACACGATGTTGCGAACTTTGCTTTCATGATTTTATATGATTTTGATGATTAATCAAGGATTTCATTGACTCGGCATTGAGCTGGTGTGAGCTAAAAATTTAGCTGGTTTAGAGTGGTGAATTACCACTCGCTTTTATAAGCGCACATTTTTTTGACATATCATGCAGTTTGACGCCGTGGGTAGAAGGCTACGTTCCAGCTATCCGGAAATCGATCTGAAAAGGCCACGGGAGCCCATTTCCCTAACAGAGGCGCTGGATCTGGTCGGCAAGTTCGCAGGAAAAGAGCCCACCCCAAAACAGTACGAGATAATCAAAAAGATCCAGCACGCAATAGAGTCAGGATACAAAAAGATCCTGCTTTCTGCGCCCACCGGAACCGGCAAGAGCTGGATTGCGATTGCACTTTCCCTGTATTTACGATCAGCTACGGTCCTTACATCGACTGTTTTGTTGCAGGACCAGTACCGAAACGAGTTTGGTTTTTTCAACACGGTACGGGGAAAAAAGCGGTTCTTGTGCGAGCAGACAAACCGCGTCTTTGACTGCACGCACGGCTACTGTAATGACTGTGCTTTCAAGCCAAAGCCAGAATCCTATGCCATATCAAATAAGGGCACAATAGCAGAGTCTGTTACTGGCGAGGACATGCCAAGAAAATGCCCATACTATGACCAAATAGAAATAGGCAAAAAGTCCAGCTTTGTCGCATATTCTTACGCATCGTACCTTTCACACCTTTTGTCCGGAGAAGAAATGCCGCAGAGAAAACTGCTTGTCTGCGACGAGGCACACGAGCTAGACGAGGAGCTGGCAAACCAGCTTGCGACAAACCTCAACGGCTTTTATGGCGAGCTGCTCGGAGTGGAGATGCCAAGGTTTTCTGTAAGCTCTGATCTTGGCAAGATAAAGCAGTACGTCAATTCCTTTGCAGATGCATTCAAAAAAAGAGAATCAGTCATCAAGGAATGTGCAGAGCACACCCTGTACCTCCAGTCAGAAGAACACATCAAAAAGCACACTCACTGCATCCGACACGGCATCAAGATAACCGAGGGGTGCACCCAGTGTGGCAAGGTCCGCGAATACATCAGGACCAAAGAGTTCCTAAGATGCAAAGACCATGTAGAGTGTAAGTTCGATCATAGGTACATCAACCATTTTGTCCTAAACGATCTCAAAAACTATACCACGAAAATGAAGATTTTGCAAAAGGGACTAGAATCAGCGGACCAGAACTATATCATAACGGACATCCACTCCAAGATCCATGACGACAAAAATCCTAATCGGAACTTTGACGAGGTCACCATCAAGCCGTGGCATATCCACTGGTTCATGGACGAGCTGACATTGGGTTTCGATCTTGCGCTGTTCATGTCGGCCACAATAAACTTGGAGCTGTTCTGCAAGGAGACCGGCTTTAGAATGGACGAGGTGTATTTCATAAACGAAGATTCCAACATCCCAGTCCAGAATAGAAAGGTCGTGTTTTTGAAAACCGAGTACGTCGAGGCAAACGCAGAGGCAGTTCTTCCCGATAGGATAATATCGCAAATCGAGGCTATTTTGAAGCTCAGATCAGGCCAGCGGGGCATAATCTTGCTTACCAGTTACTCACAGCTTGACTATATTTTGGAAAAGATCTCGCCTGAGCTAAAGCCAAGGCTCTTTGCGCTGCAACGCGGCCAAGACAAGACCGAAGCAATATTGGCACACAAAAACACCCCGAACTCTGTTCTCATATCTCCAGGGCTTGAATCTGGCGTAAATCTCCCGGACGACGACAGCAGGTTCCAGATAATTGTCAAGGCCCCCTATTATCCCACAGTAGATGATCTCCGAATGAAGAAAATTTACGATTCCGAGCCGGATCACAGAAGGTACTATCTCAAGTCCGCCTTCAGGCTGCTCCAGATGGCCGGCCGCAGCATTCGGCATGTCGGAGATCATGCCATGACGTATGTGCTGGACTCCAAGGCAGAAAGAATGGTATACTATCAGAGAAACGATCTGCCAAGATGGTTCATCGAGGCCTGCGACGGCTTGTCAGCGTAGATCCTTTCTCATCAGGCAAAAAAGCATCCTTTTGTCTAGGATTTTTTCGTTTAGCTTGATTTTTTGCGGCGCCAAGACTTGGACCCTTTTTGATTTCAGCTGGTATGCCTTGTTTTGCATAAAATGCAGTATCATCTTCATTCCAGGCCTTGTACCGTTTATGTAACCAAGCTGCAGTACATCCCTGTCGATATAGGACTTGTTCCATATTCCGATTCCTATTGGCTTTTTGTCTTGGTATGCTACGAGAACCCTTTTCTTTTTGACAAGATCGTTGAGTGCCTTTTTGTCTAGCAAAAACCACTCCCATGATTCTGAATAGCTGCCAGGCCCTATCAGACCTTGAAGCTGTCTTGGTTTGGCAGCAAAACGGACGCTGGTGTCTCGTCTTTTTGGCCTTAGGTTGTAGAGCCACCACTCGCTTTCTATTTTGTAGCCAAGCGATTTTGCCATTTTGAGTGAGTGTGTGTTTTCCTTGGCAATCAGCATTCTTGAGATTTTGCGACCTTTTTTTGCTGCAATCGATTCTATATCAAGCACAAGCCTGCTTGCATATCCCTTTCTGCGGAACTTGGGGTGGATTCTCAGTCCCTCAAGCCAGACTTGGTGGTCTGAAAGTGATGCGTTACAGATCCCAATCGGCCTGCCGTCTTCTTCTATGGTATAAAGTGTTTTTTTGGCAAGCCAGAAATCCCAGACCCTTTTGATATAGTCCCCCCACTGGAATGTTTTGTGTAAAAAGCCGAGGATCGGTTTTTTGTCGCTTGGCTTTGCCTTTCTTATGATCAAACGAGCTGGATCACAGACTGGTCATTATTTTTCCTATCGAATGTTGCTAATGGAATTTTTTACCGTGTCGTGTTTTGTTTTTTTCGATTTTTTGTCCAGTTTTTTATCGATTGATTTTTTGCAGGCATTGAATTTTTTTGCATTGTCCTTGTATTTGTCGCAGAGTTTGTATTTTGAGTTCTTTTCTTTTTTTGCAGTCGGTTTTTTTTCCTTGGTTTTTGCTTCCTGTTTTTTGTCGCCACTATCCATTTCAAGTGATTCTTTCAGGTTGACCGAGTAGCTCTTGACATGTGTAATCGTCGCCTTGTTTTGACAGTCCTTTATCAGATATCCAGAATCACAGCTGGACAATACCACAAAGGAAGTGCTTGGCACCATCACAAATCCGGATGCTGTTTGACTAACCAAACACACACAAACGATTGCAACCATGCTGGCAAGGATTGTTTTCAACTAACCACCAGTATTGTTGGCTAGAGTAATATCTAAAGATATAATCCGTCACCTGTTGAGTTTGTCATGTTTTTTGTAAGATAAAAAGGACAGGTATGAATTCTACGAGATTATTAAATACAAAATTACGCCATGCCCAGCTGAATTGAGCGCCAAATTGTTGCTCTTTGCTGTTCTGGTAATTACCATCGTGCCTGCTTTTGCTGAGGATTCTTGGATGGTCGCAGTCACCGACAAGTCGCAGTATTTCACAGGCGAGTCCATGGAAGTATCCGGGTATATAGTGGACAGAAAGATGCCAGTCATTGCGATGAGTGTTTATGATCCGGACGGGGCGATCCTTTCTGCAAACAATGTAGAGCTGCAAGAAGACGACGGTTTTGCAAAAACAATATCATTGGATTCACCATTTTATGACAAGTCGGGAACATATCTTATCAGATTTGATTACGGGCAGAACACCGATCAGTTGTCCTTTGAGGTAATAGGTACACTTGTCGAGGAACCACAAATTCCGCAGGTCGTACCCCAAGTGCTTGTTTTGACTACGGACAAGAAGAGCTATGCAGACGGCGAGTTCATTACCGTATCAGGGATGGTCTCTACAATTGGAGACCCGACAATTCTTGTTGGGATTTACGACAAAAACAATTTTCCGTCCGGCTTTTACACGCCAGAGATCGATTCTGACTTGGAGTTTTCCGTTTCGTTTCTGGCAAAAGGCGGGGTTAACTTCAAGACGCCCGGAACATATTATGTCAAGGCCCATTATGGGGAATCGAGAGAAACCATAAGCTTTGACTTTGTGGAAAAGCCAAAACCTACCCCAGATAACAGCCAAAATACAAAACCTACGCCGGCACCGCAGCAGCAGCCAGTCCAGACCAGTAAACCCAAACAAGAAACACAAGTAATTCCCGCCATAGGACCAAGGCAACAAAGAGAGCCAGTACAGGCGCAAGAACACGATAACCTATCGGTGGAAGACCGCGAGCTTGGAATAATGCTAAACGAGATCACACTAAACTGCGACTATGCCGAATATTTGGACACCATCATATACTACGACGGCATGGGCCCCGCCTTGATGAGACTATGCAATTATGAGCAGGCAATTTTATATTTTGACATGGCGCTGGCCGAAAACCCAGACAATGTCGATATCATTACAAACAAGGCAACGGCATACAGCAAGCTGGGCAAAATAGGCCTTGCAATCGACTACTATGATGCCGCACTGGAGATAAAACCGGATTATCTACCGGCGCTTAACAACAAGGCAAACGCCCTTGCGCAGCTCGGAAGATATGAGGAGGCCATCTCAATTTACAATTCCATACTGGAAAAAGACCCAACATACACAATATCACAGACAAATCTGGAAAAGGCAAGTGAAAATCTAGTACAATATGTCAAAACTCACAATCCAGAAGACATCTCCAACGTGGAAGTCAAAACAGATGTTGCGCCTAGAACAGAGACCTTAGTTGTAAGATATGATGAAGATGCCAAACCACCCAGCATTTTTGATCACATAGGAAGTATTTTTGCAGGGTTCTTTGGCTTTTTGTCATAGACTATTTTGTTTGGATTCAAGACCAAATCTGGGTCAAACTGTCTTTTTAGTTTCTTAAATTTACAGTACGTTTTTTGATCGTACTGCATCCTGACAAACTTGGTGCGTGCAATCCCGTCGCCGTGCTCTCCTGTGATGGTTCCGCCAAGTGCGATCACCTGCGAAAAAAACGCTTTTGCCATTTTGTCGACAAGGTTTTTGTCGTTTTTTGGCATGGCCGCGCGGATGTGGATGTTACCGTTTCCTGCATGGCCATACATTACAAGCTTGGCGCCAAACGATTTTCCGAGATTTTGTGCTGCTTTTAGCAGGTCAGGTAGCCTCTGGACTGGAACTGCTGCGTCCTCAATTACATGTGGCAAAAGCTGGCCCGCAAGGAGGCTTTTGAGGCTAAAGTGGAGGGCGGAATTTCGCAGGGCCCACCATCGTTCGATTGATTTTGCGCTATTTGTGGCATAGAGCAGTTTTCCTGTAGAAATTTTTTTGATTTCTCTAGTTTTTGCGCGTATGTCGGAGTCAAGTTCTAAAAACAAGAGGGAGCTTATTTTTTTGGGAAATTTTACCCCAAAGTTTTTTGTCGTGTTCTTGTCTACGAGCTCAAGTGCTGACGGCCCAAGTTTGCTAAGGGCTGCGCACTCGGCTGCTGCCTTTATGATGGAGTCAAATCCCAAAATGAGCAGGGTCTTACTAGGTGGAGCATCAAAGATTCGTAGTTTTGCTGAAATTATAATCCCAAGTGTTCCTTCAGAGGCCGCGATTATTTTTTGAGTTGTGTTTGTGGACACAGCGTCAAGTCTGTATCCGCATGAGTTTTTGGAAACATGTGGAAACTTGTGGGCATCTACAGATTTTGCAATTTTTACGACAGAATTTGCAAGTTTGTTTTTTGACGGCAGTGTTACTATTTTGCCTGACCCCGTGATCATTGTTACTTGCAGCAGATTGTCTATCATGCTTCCATATTTTAGCGAGTGGCTGCCGCTTGCGTTTGTTGCAATCATCCCACCTATGGTACAGTATGGGCCAACGGATGGATTTGGGCCGAGGAATTTTCCGTGTTTTTTTAGGATTTTGTCGAGTTGCCCCTTGTGTACGCCAGATTCTACATATACAGAATTCTCAGATACTTTGATCCTATCAAAATTTTTCATGTCCATGATTATTCCGTCGTTTAGCGCGCTTCCTACGAGTCCGGTTGCCCCACCACGCGGCGTCACAGACATTTTTTGTTTTTTTGCAAATCTCAGAACTTTGATTATGTCAGCTATGTTTTTTGGAAATACGACCAGTTTTGGTCTTACCTGGTACAAGCTAGAGTCGACTGAGTAAAAGTCCAGAATTTCATCGTCTCGGCTCAGATCGCCACGGATCGATTTTTGTAGCTGCAAAGTCGGATTCACGTACAGTTTATGCCAAACTCGTATACAAAATTTTAAAATTTTTTATAGTTAAACCAAGCAATTAATGGGATTGGCTCTATTTAGTCGCAGCAAGAACGTCTGTGAGGACTGTAAGCAAAAATTCGAAAGCTACGCCGAGCTTATCTCACATGCAAGGCGCGATCACCGTAGGACTATTGTCAGGTGCACCGGTTGCGGAAAAGAATTCATTCACGAAAAAGACAGGCTGCATCACTCCAGAGAAGAGCACCAACAAAAGGTAAAGAGCCGCTATCGGTAGGAAAGTCTTTTATCAAAATTCCGCGTTATTACTCTCCATGGAATTTGAACATCTCTTGGACAGAGTGATGGATCTTGACAAAAACATTAGACATGCAAGGGTTTGCGACATGAACGGTAATGTTGTATGCTCAAGGCAGAGGCCTGGCGTGGTGAACTTACTCACAGAAGAAGAGACACGTGAGTCGCTGAAATACTCGGTCAATTCATGGAAGGTCAGAGCGCAGCTGGCAGACAAGATAGGAAAAGGCAGATACGTGCTTGCAGTATACGAAAAACTTCGACGGGTCACCTTACCACTTGACCAGAACCACCTGCTTTTGGTAAGCTTTGACAACAAAGGCGGCCAGATGGACATTGTAGAAAAGCTGGAAAACGAGCTACACGGGGACTATACCCACTACTAGTATCCCATAATTTTTTTGTGCCATAATTTACCTGTCGAGATATTTCTCATGCAACCCAAGCGATCTTATTGGCTCCATATCGCGCATAAAGTCCTTGCCTTTTGGAGTTATGTTGAGCGCATCGTCCAGCATACTGTTTTTTTTTTGCATTTTGGTTGTTATCTTTAACATTCTTTCATATTCCAAATTTGCATTGTTCTGGATTTTTGTGTGTGATTTAGTTCCATGTCGCTCAATGGCAAAAATGATGTCATGGTGGTTTTGCTTTCCTAGTAAAGTCACGGCTCTACTACCATGAAAGTTTTTTCTGCTATAGTTTGGCCATTATTGCCTTTTTCAAACTGAACTCGTACAGTGTAATTTCCTGCTTCTGTAAGTGCGATATGACCATACGTTGTACCATAAGTCTCCTTAACATCTAGAATAAAATTCGTCGGAAATGATTTTAGACATGATGCACTTGAGCCAGTTCCCCCATCATGGGTCTTGTTGATTGGAAAAGTGATCATCTTACTGCCACACGGATTCCCAAATCCAGACAACACATAAGAAAACGAATATGGCTCGCCAACAAGATATGTGTCTTTTAATCCAGTGATTGTTATGCTATAGTGTTCCGTGGGAAATTGTATTATTGGGTTCTCGCCAGTCATGAAAATACCGAAAATTATCACAGAAACGATTATGATTCCAATTATAGCAAGAATGAAAACATTCACAGAATAACACTTTTAGTTATGACTTTAAACGATTTCCAACCAATCGTAACGTATCACATAATCTAGTTGCATCATAAAATCAGGCATAAGAAGGGATTTCCCTTTTTACCAGACGTCATCCACTTCGTCCAGCTCCTTATAGTCAACAGGCTGGTCCTTGCGAAGTATCTTCAGCCGCGAGATGTCCCTATCAAAGATCAGATCCGCAGTCCAGTCAAGCAGGATCCTGAGCCGTTTGTTGAACTTGGGTATCTTTCTAAGATAGACGGTCCTCCAGATCCACCACGCGACGATGCCGTAAATGTTCATTCCGGAGATCTGGGCAATTGCGGTCCTCTTGCCGATTATGGCCATCTGTCCTTTCGAAACATAGTCAATTTTCTTTTTTTGCCTGCCAGAAATTTCGGCATAAAGATTGTATGCGGCAATCTTGGCTTCTGCCTCTGCGTTCTGGGCAGTGGGTGGGTATGGCTTGTTGGTTTTTGGATCAATTGTAAGACTGCAGTCACCTATCACATAGACTTCGGGAAACTGCGGCACCGCCAGGTACTCATTTACAATAACCTTGCCGCGGTCGGTCTTGAACACCGAATCTTTGATGGTGTCGACTGGGGTGACCCCTGCCGTCCACACAAGAGTCCTTGTCTGGATGGCATCAAGTCCGGTCTCTTTGACAGGGGTCTTGGTACCGTCACCCGTACTTTTTATGATGACTTCGCTGCCGTCAAAGCTTACAACCATTGTGTTTAGCATTATTTCAATTCCGCGCTGAATCAGCTTGTTCTTTGTGAACTTGGCAAGTTTTTCGGAAAATCCTGGAAGGACAACCCCGAGTGCCTCAAGGACAATTACTCTGATGTCTTTTTCTGAAATTTTTGGGTAGTGCTTTTTTGCGTCAAGCAAAAAGTCGTGCAGCTCACCCGCAGTTTCTATTCCCGCAAACCCTGCGCCAACTATTACAAATGTGAGGAGGCTTTGTTTTAGAATAGGGTCAGTCTCGTTTTCTGCCTGCTCTAGCATGTCTATGACACGGTTTCGCAGGACAACTGCATCGTTGAGTGTCTTCATGGTGTATGCATGGGTCTCGACGCTCTGGTTTCCAAAAAAGTTGGTCTGCGAACCCAAAGCCACTACCAGATAATCATAATCAAGTGATGTTCCTCTTTTTTCACGCGTTCCATATAGTGTGACGCGCCTTCCGTAAGGGTCGATGTTTTTTATCCGACTTTCGTAAAATGTCGCCTTTTTGCAGATCGTCCTGATTGGTATTATGATGTGCCTTGTCTCTATCATGCCAGACGCTACCTGCGGAAGCATTGGCGTAAAGAGTAAAAAGTTGTCTTCAGATACTAAAACCAGCTCCACTTCTGGGTCGTGTTTAAAGTAGGACTCGAGTCTTCTTGTGCACTCTATTCCAGCAAATCCTCCCCCCAGTACAAGAATTCTTTTCTTTGTCACCGATATACTGCAAAATTAGTCGATATAACGTTTAGTTCAAAGGGTTCATCAAAGGTAAAGTAAAATAACGCAAACAAGAGACAAGTCATATGAAAAAAGAATACGTCATAGTTAGAATCGACGCAGCGCCAGACGGTGCGCCGTATGTGGTCTTGTCATTATCGTCCACCAAGGACTTTAAGGAAAGCAACCAGCCGTTTCCACAGTCGCCTTTTGGTACAGGCGTAATGGGATTCTCAAACATTGATGACATGATGAAGGGCCTAAACAAGATGCTTTCCGGTGGCGTTTACGGGATGCCAGGCGGCATAACGAGCATCAAGCTAGACATGCGGGAATACAAGGATTTAGGACTTGCAGTCGGTGACAAGGTATACCTAGAAATATCAAAGGCCGAAACTCTGGGTGTTTAGCTATCTGGAGATCTCTGCTCTGAGCACTTCGTATGCCTTTGAGGCGTCTTCTTCTTTTAGGACAAGTATGATGTCGTCTTGGGAGAAAAAGGCGTTTTGCATCTCTATACCATTGTTGTGGAGAAGCTCTGCCACATATGAGACGGCGTCGGATCGGTTCTGGTTCTGAGGTATTCGTATCTTTATTTTAGCCAGCCCAGAGCTGAAAAAGTTCTTTGCGGCAGGGAATGACTCGAACATTCTCCTAATGTCTACAAGGTCTTCTGTCAGAACCCTAAAGGTAGAGTCTGCCAGTCTGAAAAACTCGTAATCAGAATCGTACTGCTCGAACTTGCTCAAAAGCGAGGCGGCCTCTTTTTTATCTATGTCATTTGTGGAAAACCTGATGTCGAGTATTCCGTCCGTAAGGGAAAGCCTAGCGTTTTTTAAGACCGACTCTGCCTTGACGTCTTCTTTTTCCGAAAACGAGTCGGCATAGCGCTTTATTGCAACCACTATAGTATTGAGATTGACGGGGTTGCCAAGCTGTCGCTCTACTTCCGGCTGGATCTTTACTGCAAGCGCCGTATAGTTAATGACATCCATTTTCATGCAGTCGTAAATGGAGCGGTTCTTTGTGATGATATCACGTACGGCTTCCGGCACGGAAAGATTCGCTGTTCTCACAAAGATTATTATTTAATGTCATATATAATAGTCTTATGTCAGATTTCATTATAATTTAAGAAATCTTTATATAATGTCATCTACATTACATAATGTAATATGACGATGTTCTTCGATGATGAATTCGATAGGCTCTTCAAAAGAATGTCAAGATCATTTATGGATCTTGACGAGATCTTTGAAGAGGCAAAAAGCGGAGGCAGGTTTGGGCCATTTTATTACGGTTATTCAGTTACCGTTGGACCTGACGGCAAGCCGCAAGTAAAGGAATACGGAAATATCAAACCTGGACTGCTTCCGACTGCAGACACCAGAGAGCCGTTAATCGACACAATAGTCGATGAGAAAGAAAAGACCCTAAAGCTCGTAGCAGAAATGCCAGGAGTTGAGAAAAGCGACATCAAAGTTGTCGTGGAGGGAAATGTGGTGAATCTTGATGCAGTGCATGGCGACAAAAAGTACCACGCGCGAGTCCCAATCAGAAATAAAGTCGATGCGGACTCTGTCAAGGCTTCGTACACAAACGGCATCTTGGAAGTGCAGTTTAAGCTGAAACAGGAAGACAAGCCAAAAGGCAAGACCGTGGAGGTTTCCTAAACCTCCTTTTTTATGGGTGATGTTATGAGTGAAATTATACTAAAAATCGACGAGACCGCTCAAAGACACGTTGGTAAGGGAATAGCGGTAATAGACCCAAAGATAGTCAAGGAGAACAACTGGCAGACAGGACAAATCGTGGAGCTTTTGGCAAACAAGAAAACACACGTCAAGGTTTGGCCAGGTCCTGCAGAAGACTATGGTTCTGGAGTGATCAGAATCGACGGGTTGACTAGGCATAATATTGGCGCAGGAATCGGCGAGAAGGTTTCGTTAAAAATTGTAGATGCTGCGCCTGCCAAGCAGATAGTTCTTTCACCAATAGAGAAATTATCAGTGGAGGGATTGCAGGAATACATGTCGTCTTTGTATGAAGGCCATGTATTTACTACTGGCGATACCGTCATTGTAAATACCCACCTTGGCGGAAAAACTCAGCTGATTGTTACATCCACCACACCGCCAAAGCCGGTAATTGTCACCTCGGAGACCCAGTTCAAGCTAGGCACCATGACAAAGGCGGTGGACAATTCCATCCCAAGGATAACCTATGATGATTTGGGAGGCCTCAAAAAGGAGGTCCAAAAGATCCGCGAAATGGTAGAGCTCCCAATGCGACACCCCGAACTGTTTGAGAAGCTCGGGATCGAGGCTCCAAAAGGCGTTCTTTTGTACGGGCCGCCAGGAACTGGAAAGACACTTCTGGCAAAGGCAGTTGCAGGCGAAACAAACTCGCACTTTACGGCAATTTCTGGTCCTGAAATCATGGGAAAGTACTACGGTGAGTCCGAAGAAAGACTTCGTGAGATATTCAAGCAGGCAGAAGAAAACACACCAAGTATCATATTTATCGATGAAATAGACTCGATTGCGCCAAAACGCGACGAGGTGACAGGTGAGGTAGAAAAACGAATCGTCTCCCAGCTTTTGACGTTGATGGACGGAATGAAAAGCCGTGGAAAAGTAGTAGTGATTGCGGCAACAAACAGGCCGGACTCTATCGACCCAGCACTCAGGAGGCCAGGACGCTTTGACAGAGAGATTGAGATTGGTATCCCGGATGAGGATGGAAGACTCGAGGTTCTTCAGATCCACACGAGGGGAATGCCGGTGGATGAAAAGGTAAACCTAAAGCAGATTGCCAAGGTAACTCATGGCTTTGTCGGAGCTGATCTGGAATCGCTTGCAAAAGAGGCGGCGATGAGATCCCTGCGAAGAATTTTGCCAGACATTGATCTTAATCAAGAAAAGATCTCCTCAGAGATACTGCAAAAGATCAAGATTACCGATGAAGATTTCAGAGAGGCATTAAAGGAGGTCAGGCCTTCCGCACTAAGAGAAGTGCTAGTACAGGTACCAAACGTTAGCTGGGATGACGTAGGCGGCCTCGACTCACTAAAAGAAGAGCTTAAAGAAGCAATAGAATGGCCCCTAAAACACAAAGAAGCATTTGAGTATGTTGACGTCACCACGCCAAAAGGAATACTTTTGCACGGTCCTCCAGGAACCGGCAAGACACTCATTGCAAAGGCAGTGGCAAAGATGACAGAATCCAACTTTATCTCAGTAAAAGGACCTGAGCTCCTATCGAAATGGGTAGGTGAGTCAGAAAAGGGCGTAAGGGAGATTTTCAGAAAGGCAAGGCAAGCAGCACCGTGTATAATCTTCTTTGATGAAATTGATTCACTTGTCCCAAGGCGAAGTGGAGCCGACTCGTCACATGTTTCGGAAAACGTTGTATCACAGATACTAACTGAGATCGACGGCCTCGAGGAATTGCACAATGTGTTGATAATTGGCGCAACAAACAGACTCGACATTGTAGATGAGGCCTTATTGCGACCGGGAAGATTTGACAGGATAATTGAGGTAGCAAAACCTGATGCCAAAGGCCGAAAGCACATATTTGAGATTCACACAAAGAAAAAACCACTTGCATCTGATGTTGACTTGGCAAAACTAGTTGACATTACAGACGGATTCAGCGGAGCGGAGATTGCGGCAGTTTGCAACAGGGCGGCAATTGTAGCGCTAAAGCGACATGTAAGCGGCCAAACAAAGACGCTCAGGGACATCAAGATAACTCAGCAGGATCTGGTTGACGCAGTTGGCAAGGTAAGACCTGCTACAAAAAAGTCACAAACCGCAATAGCTTGAGTTTCTAAAACTCGAGCAGTTTTTTATTTTTTAGAGTTTTTGTCCACCCGCAGAATCTCTGCAGATCTTGTCACGGGCAGATCTTGAGTGCCGGCGCAACAAATTCATCGGTTTTTTTTGATTAAAACGCAAAGTTAGGACTAGGGATTTGAATTAAAAAGAAATTTTTGATGACTGAACTTAGTCGATAAGTTCAGTCCAGCCCTTAACGAAGACTGAATTTTTGTATAGAGGAACTGGTTGACCTACTGTAAAGTCCATTGGTCTCATCCAGAAGATTGCCTTTGTTGGGCAAACGCCAATACATGCTCCGTCGGAGATGCATCTTTCTGGGTAAAAGACAAACGCCTTACCTCTTTTCCAGCCTTCAACTGGTTTTACTCTAAGCACATCTGGTCCCAGGCTTGTGCAGATTTCTACGCATAGAGCGCATCCAATGCACATCTGTTCGCCGATGTCTGGTAAAATTGCTACTGGCATTTTTATCAAAATTCCTTACCTTTTGGATCTTAATATAACTTACCTAAAAAATTGCAATTATAACGGCGTTAGACAATTTTTAACGCTGTTATAAAATTCCGATCGCTTTTTTGATCACACTAGATCAAAGTCAGCGATTTGCAAAGCATACTTTGGCGAGTTATCTTTGTCTACCAGTGCAAGCTGAAAATGCGAGTTTTGTTTTCGTACGGAAAAATTATTCATCTTTTCTATTTGGAGTATGTGTCTTCCAATTGTAGACAAGACCCAACCTTCGTCCTTTTTGTATTTGGAGACACTTCCTGCAAGGACTACGGAGTTTGTTTTCTGGCCGATGCTTGCAAGCAGCACAAGGATGCTGTTGATTATTCTCCCAGAGTCCTTTTGGTCAGACAGCGTCACAAAGAATCCGTTTAGCGAGTCGATTATGACTAGATGTTGCTCCTTTGAGATCTGCTCAAGTACGGTTACAAACAATTCCTTCCACGTGTTTTCATTTAGATTGTGTATTGTGATGTTTTCGTTTTGCTGCAAAATGTTTGCTGCCACGTAGCCGCTGTACAAGAGGTCAAAGTCCAGATAGATAGTTGGTGTCTCTTCGAGCAAGCCTAGCTTGTGGAAAAAGTACGTCTTTGTTATTGCATCATCAAACGATATAGAGGCAAGGTTTTTGCTAAAGATCATCTCGTGTATTTGGTTCGCGGCTTGGTTTTTATCCAACAGTGATCAGTCCATTGTCAGATTAATAATGAGTTTGGATGACGAGTTTGTCTCGCAGCATTTTACAAAAAGCGATCTCATCTATCTTAATAACGCCTCGTCCTCGCTCATCCCACTTCAGACAATGAAGACAATGGCCGACTTTACCATCAGGTATAATGTGTTGGGTCCAGACTCGCACAATTTTGCAGACCTTCTTGCAGAGAAATCTACTGCTCTCAGGCAGGCCATATCAAGGCTAGTAAAATGCAGGCCCGAAGAAGTTGTGCTCACACAAAGTACGACGGAAGGAATCAACGCGGTTGCAGGCGGAATGTCGTTTCAAAAAAACTCTAACATTATAATTCGCGGAACGACACATGAGCACCACTCCAATTATTATCCATGGCTGCGTCTTGCAAACAGAGTAGAGCTGAGGAATCTGACAACAGATCAAAACGGGTTTTTTGAAATTTCCGAGCTTCAAAAGATGATTGACAAAAACACAGCTCTTGTGGTGCTGAGCCATGGGTTATACAATACAGGGGCAATTCTTCCAGTGGAGGAAATAGGCAAAATCCTCAGGGAAAAAAACATCCCATACTTTTTGGATGCTGCCCAGACAGTCGGGTGCATTGGAGATTATGACTATACGAAAACCGGGGCGGATTTTGTTGTCTTTAACGGCTACAAGTGGCTTTGCGGCCCAATGGGAATAGGAGTGCTTGTCTGCAAAAAAGAGTCTGCCGGTATGCTAGAGCCATTACAGATTGCCGGCGAGTCGGCCATGCTATACGATACTGATAAGATTGCGTACAGGGAACTTCCCCACAGGCTTCAGGGGGGCTTTAGGAATTTTATAGCGATCGCAGGTCTTGAAAACTCGGTTTCGTTTTTGTTGCGTCTGGGCCTTGACAATATCAGAAAAAAAATAATCGATCTTGCAGATCTACTAAGAGAGGAGCTCGCAAAGATGCCCGGTGTTACCCTCTATGGCCCAGAAGACAGAGAAAAAAGAACCAGCATCGTTTCATTTTCCTTGGACAAAAAACAGCCGCAACAAGTCATAGAAGACTTGGAAAGGCAAAAAATAGTCCTTGCAGTGCGCGAGATTGTTGATACGAAAATCATACGTGTTTCGCCTCATTTTTTTAACACGCGTGCAGAAGTTCTTGCCACAGTTGAGGCAATCAGAAAACTATAGCTTTTCTTGTTCTTCGATTACCATCATGGTAAGGGTGGACTGGACCTTGTCTATTTTTCGTATCTTGTTTGTTATTACGCTCCGTAGGTGGTCTGCGTTGTCCGATTCTATTTTTACCACAATATCATAGATGCCATATACGCCCTGGACTTCGAATTTAAGCCCTTTTTCGACGCTAAGAATCTCTTTTATTTTCGTGACTATTTCTTGGTCAGAACCCAGATCAGAATTCAAAAGGATGAATGCTATAGGCAATGTAGAATGTATTCTGAGTGGGATCTATTTATTATCTTTGATCATGAAAAAATACAAGTGTCACTAGAATAATTTTGTGAAACCACTTGATCTGACGTTGATGATTTCTGAAAAAATTCCGATGTTCCCCGGATCTCCGCAGCCGCACTTTATACCGTGGGATGAGCTCAAAAAAGATGGCTATAACCTAGAGATGCTTTTTTTGAGCACTCATACCGGAACCCATGTCGACGCTCCATATCATTTTGTAAAGCGCGGAAAAAAAATCCACCAGATAGAGCCGAGCCGTTTTTTGTGTGACGCCATACTAGTCAAAATAAAATCGGCTCCGAACTATTCCATCACAAAGTCTGACATTGTAAGATTTGAAAAAAGGTATGGGATAATACCGCCACGCGCCAGCGTTTT
This sequence comes from uncultured Candidatus Nitrosotenuis sp., assembly GCA_964542205.1. Taxonomy (GTDB): domain Archaea; phylum Thermoproteota; class Nitrososphaeria; order Nitrososphaerales; family Nitrosopumilaceae; genus Nitrosotenuis. The sequence continues at coordinate 22,875 of CAZITM010000002.1, read as the reverse complement.
GTTTGCGACCGGCTGGAATGACAGGATGGAAAGGGATGACCTGTTTGAAAAAAACCCAGGCCTTGCAGAGTCGGCCGCAAAATATCTCGCATCAAAAAGGGCAAACCTGGTTGGCATAGACACACCAAGCATCGACGTGGGAAACAACTCGAAGTTTTCTGCACATCACATCCTGCTTGGGAGCGATGTCATAGTTTTGGAAAATCTCTGCAATTTGCACAAGCTAAAGTCGACTAAATTGAGGCTTGCCGCCCTGCCTTTGAAGCTACGCGGTACTACAGGCTCGCCCGTGCGCGCAATCGCCTTTTAGACGACGAACTGGAATCTGCTTTTTTTATAGTTTTTATCAAGTTGCCCGATTATTGGAATCTGCTTTCCGCATGTATTGCACTTGTTGTGCTCATCGAGATTCCAAGACATGATGTCAAATCCATATCTCCCAACTGCGATGTTTTTGCATCCGGGGCAGTATGTGTGCTCGTACGGATGACCTGGCACGTTTCCCAGGTAGACATATTCCAGCCCTTCTTTTTTTGCAACCTCATAATGTTTTTCAAGTGTCTTTACCGGTGTTGGGGGAAACTCCATCATTTTGTAGTCTGGGTGGAACCTCAGAAAGTGAATTGGCATTTCTGGGCCGAACTCGTCATACAAAAACTTGGAGAGCTTTCTTGCGTGCACTAGGCTATCTCCTACCTGTGGCACTATGAGATCCGTGATCTCCACATGGATTTTTGTCTTGTCGCGGATTTCTAGCAAGGTATCAAAGATCGGTTTTGGGTCAGGCACGCCAATGTATTTTCTTGTAAAGTCAGGCTCTGCGCTTCCCTTAAAGTCGACTGTGATGCAATCCAAAAACTTGCCCATCATTTTTACTGTCTGAGGGGTGTCATATCCGTTTGAGACAAAGATGTTAAAGAGCCCTCTCTTGTGGGCCTCAATGCCACAGTCTCGTGCAAACTCGATGAAAATGGAAGGCTGGTTGTAGGTGTATGCTATTCCTTGTGAGTTATTGTCAACTGCCATCTGAGCCACTTGGGCCGGCGTCATGTCGGTTCCCTCGATTTTTCTTCGCTGGGAAATGTCATAGTTTTGGCAGTACTTGCAGAGCCAGTTACAGCCAGTCGTGGCAATTGAAAAGATTCTTGTGCCTGGCATGTAGTGAATTACGGGCTTTTTTTCAATGGGATCTACGTTTCCCGTGATTACCTTTCCGTACACAAACAGGTCCAGCTTGCCGCCCACGTTTCCACGTATGCCGCAGAGTCCGATTTGCCCATCCTTTATTTCGCAGTATCTAGCACATGCAGTACAGCGGACTTTGCTGCCCGGTAGCTTGTCATATAGAATAGCTTCTTTGTTCAAAACCGTACTATTATGCGTCTAGCTAATATAAAGAATCTCACATTCTAAATATCTGAGATTCCAACAAGACTCCAAATGAGCAAACCCGGAAACCTTTGGCGCAAGATTCACGGAAGAATAGCAAAGAGGCCAACCAACTTCTCTTGGCTCCTCAAAGACATGCTGGCAGGCTCTGGGATGCCAACAAGCTACGAGGAAATAAACTGGATAACAAAGCAAGGAGTAAGATCAATTGTCACAATGACAGAGGAGGGCTTGCCAGATTCTTGGATCCAGGGGCTGGAATACCTGCATGTCCCAACGGAGGATCTCTCTGCGCCTGACATTGAAAAGATCGATACAGCAGTAAACTTTATTGAGGAAAAAATAAGAAACAAAGAGCCTGTGATGGTGCACTGCGCAGCAGGGATTGGCAGGACCGGCACCATACTTGCGTGCTATCTCATCAAATACCAAAAGATGTCTGCAAAAGAAGCAATCGAAAAGGTTCGAGAGGAAAGGCCGGGCTCTATCCAGTCAGAGTCGCAGGAAATAGCAATCTCCACATATGAAAAGTTCCTAAAAACGAGATGACATTTACTCAGGAATCGATATTGTCTCTATTTTTCCGTCGACTAGTTTGATGAACAGGAACCTGTTGTCCTTGAAAATAAGGGTAACTCCACCTTCTGCGTCAGGTTCCTCTACCTCAAGTACCGGCTGGCCCAAGAGTCCATCATATTTTGCCATGGATTTTCCCCTCTGAAGTATCTTATATTACTTGATGGTTATCTCTATTTCCTTTGAGCCATTCTTTACGCTGTCAGGTTCTGTAAAGTGGTGTTTTTGCCAAGATGCATATACCTCGGCTCCGATCTTGTGCTTTCCAGACCCAAGCTCAGAGGCCTTTATTGTTATTTTTTCGTCAAAATCAAACAACTCCGCCCGCACGTCATCTTCTGTGAGTCTTATGAACGGCTCGAAGTTTTTTGCGACCTGAACCCAGACTCGCTTTTCCTTCATGGGATTTACGAGCTTTGGGTTTCGCGTCCAAAAAAGCGACGCCTTTCTGTATGTGTCTATTTCTTTTAGTGTGCGCTTTCTTAGCCCACCCGAGGCAAGTTTTATTCCGTATTTTAGCTTGAATAGGTTATCAAATTTGTTGTAAGACTCCGTCCAGTTTTTTTCGTTAAATGCATCCCTAAGCCCCCCCTGGATTGAGAACTTGATGCCGATTACAATGTCGTCATTTTTGGTATATTCGTCTCTGTCTTTTGTTAGAGTTATCTCGGAAATGTATGTTTTTTCGCTTCCCATGTTGCACGATGATTTATATCCACAATAAGTTGTTTTCCGATATAATGAATGCCCAAATAGTCAAGACTTCCCCAAAGGAGACGAATCTGTCCATCCGCGACTCGGATATCGGTACGCTGTATATTATCCAGCACGAGCTCCTAAAGGACCAGCAGGTGGAGTTTGCAGGCGTTATTCTAAGGCATCCACTCACAAACGAGTACCGGATGCGGGTAAATTCCGCAAAGGGCAACCCCATCAAGGAAATAGAAAAGGCGACGGCCTCGGCTTCCGAGTTTGCAGAAGATCTAAAGCAGGCCGTCTACTCAAAACTCAAAGGTGACTAGATGCAGTTTTGCCCCAAGTGTGGCATACGTCTAAAGAAAGGCACTTGCCAGAAGTGTGGTTATGCAGGATCCGAAGAAAAACAAGGTACAAAAAACACCACGGTGCAACTGGACAAGGATTTTACGGTTTTTGACGAACCTCATGGAAATGAAACTCTTCCCACCATCAGCATCGAGTGTGAAAAGTGCGGCCATGGAGAGGCTGTCTGGTGGATGCTTCAGACAAGAAGCGCAGACGAGCCGACGACTCAGTTTTATCGTTGCAGCAAGTGCAGTCATACTTGGCGCAACTATGCATGATCGATATCTTAGGTTCCGTCGGGTTATCGAGACACAACAGAACTATATCTCATAACGTTTAACTGGCACCGTATCAACACCACATTTAGCTTTGTTCTCAGCAAAAACCAGCGGCTCAGATGAATGGAAGGCGATTCTTTCTGCGATATCTACTTTGGTAGAAGAAGCTACCTTTGAAGCCACATCCGAAGGAATAACATTCAGGGGGATGGATCCGTCACATGTTGCACTTATTGATATTTCTTGGCCAAACTCGGCCTTTGAAAAGTACGAGTCTGACGGCGACATCAAGTTCGGCGTTAGAATCGACGAGTTCTCAAAGCTTATCAAAAGAGCCGATAAAACTGAGTCAGTTGAGATAAGCATTTTAGAAAACATGCTTCTCATCTCCATTGGAAAGAACAAGCAGTACAAGATGAGACTAATCGAAAGCTCCGCGACAGATACGCCACTGCCAAAAATACCGTACGACGCAAAGATAGGCCTTGCGACTACCCTGTTTGATAAGATCCTAGGCGACGTTCAGGTGGTGTCTGACTATCTTACGATAAAGGCGACAGCCACAAAGGCAGAATTTTCAGGAAAGGGGGACTCTGGCGAGGTCCTCATCTCGCTGCAAAAACAGCAAGACGAGCTCTCAGAGATTACAGTAAAAGAAGAAAGTATCGGTACCTACAGCCTCGAGTACCTTAACCCAATAGTCAAGGCAGTTGGTACTGCATCAGGCTCGATAATATGCGAGTATTCAACTGCAAAACCGCTCAGAATAGAGTTCAAGGTAGCAAACATGGGCAGGATTCACTTTTACTTGGCACCGCGAGTCGAAAGTTAATTTATGGACTAGTCTGAGATGACGGCTATGAGACTAGTGGTAAAGTTCGGAGGGACATCACTCGCTTCTGCAAAGCAGATCAGGTCTGTTGCCAAGTTCGTGACATCGCTTTCCAAAAAAAACCAGGTGGTGGTTGTCTGCTCTGCAGTCAACGATGTAACTGATCAGCTTATCCAGATCTCAGAGATGATACAAAAGGCAAACAAGAACGCAGTAAATTCAGGGCTGGCAAAGCTTACAAAACAGCACATAAAGCTTGCCAAAGATTCTGTCTCTAGCTTGGCAATTAGAAAAAAACTAATGCAACACCTCGATGCAGATCTGGCAGAGCTCAAGGGACTGCTCCACGGCATGATGCTTCTTGGGGAAGTGACACCACGTTCTTCCGATTATTTGCTTTCCTTTGGAGAGAGGCTTTCAGTCCAGATAATGTCACATAGCATAATGGATATGAGGGCAAAGTCGGTTGCACTTTCTGGCAAGGAAGTTGGGATCGTCACAGATTCCAACTTTGGCTCATCAAAGCCCCTAATGGATACTACAAGGCTCCGAGTTTCTGCAAAGCTCGATCCCATGCTTGCAAAGAGAATAATTCCAGTAATTGGCGGATTTGCGGGAGCAGACCAGCATGGGCATATCACCACGTTTGGGCGAGGCGGCTCTGATTATACTGCCACGATAATTGCGTCGTGCATCAGGGCAGACGAGGTCTGGCTCATGAGCGACGTTGATGGTTTAATGACTGCCGATCCAAAGATAGTCAAGGATGCGGTTGTGATCCCAGAAGTCTCCTACGTAGAGGCAATGGAGATGGCTCTTTTTGGCGCAAAGCAAATTCATCCGCGCTCCTTTGAGCCGCTGCTTTCAAAAAAGATCCCAATGCGGATCAAAAATACTCTAAACATGGACAGCCCGGGGACACTTGTCACTGCGTCCCCAGACGAGGCCACTGACAGGACAGTCAAGTGCGTAAGCGTGATTCGGCACAACGGCCTAATCGACATGAGGGGCGGAAGCATGGTAGGCACACCGGGTACCGCTGCGACAATATTTTCTACGCTTGCAAAGGCAGGAGTAAACATAATGATGATTTCACAGAGCCCGTCCGAGTCAAGCATCTCGGTTGTGGTCAAGAAAAATGACCTCAACAAGGCCGTAAACACCCTTGAGATGAACCTGCTTGGGAAAATTATAAAGAAAATAGACGTCACTGCGGATGTATCCATAATAGCCCTGATTGGATCCGGAATGCGTGGAACCGTCGGCGTAGCATCCAAGGTATTTGGTGCTGTGGCAAAAAACAACGTAAACGTAATGATGATTGCACAGGGATCCTCGGAGTTGAACCTAGCGTTTGTAGTCAAGGACAGCGACTGCGAAGCTGCAGTAAGAGCGCTGCATGAAGAGTTTGATCTGGCAGAGCAGGTCTCAGCTAAAAACGCTTAAACGTATTGCCAAGCCACGATCACCAGTGAACAAGATTTTCATTGTTTTTGCAGTTGCGGTTGCAGTAGCAATAGTAGCAACGACATATTTTTCCGATCCTTTGGCAGTTGCAAAGCCGCAAAGCAAGGTTCACTTTACAAAGACAATGACATCATCAGATGACCCAGGCATTGGCCAGACAGGGCAGTTTGTGCTGGTCTTGTCTCCAAACAAATCGAGTCTTTATGATGGTTCAGTCACATTTACGGCGACCATACCAGTAGAGGTTGTGATATTGCATGAGCTGGATAAGGCAGATGCCAGGGGCCTGCCGACATGGAGTGTTGATGGCAATACCGTTTACGCAATGAGTGTCATAGAACCAGCAAGGAGGGCAGATTCTGTCGAGTTCACCGGCGCGGCTCTTGCATTTAGGAGCAAAAACCAGTTTTCGGTCACAGCAAGTATCGATGGGTGGATAAGGGGCCAACCAACCGAGATAGCAGTACAAAAGATAGAGCCAAAGAAGGATGCGTTTTTCCTCTCCGATCCACACGTCCCAATAACAATACCTATGCGGGCCGGCTTTTTTGCAAAAGAGCCTGTCTACTATATCGTCACGGACTCTAGCAACCAGACCGTTGCAGAAAAGGCATCAAAGGACTGGAAGGTGCAGTTTGCGCCAAAGCTCAGATGGGCGCCTGCCTCATCGCAGGATCCTCTCTATGTCTTTACAAACGGTGAGCGGGGTGACGGAATCTATGGATACCAAAGTGAGGTCTTTGCCAGCAGCCCTGGCCAGGAATCCTACAGCCCTCTGCGCAATTTGGTTTTGGTATCTTGGAAGGTAGGTCAAAAACCGCAAGTTTTGAGCTCTGTAGAAGAAATCCTCAAGGCAGAAAACAGTAGCAGAATAAAGCTAACAAGGACAAACGTCACAATCAATGCCCCGCAAGTGGTATGGCCCGGCGGACAGCTCTTGGCAAAAAACGGAACAATATCGGAGGAATTTGATAAAACTCAGGTTCTGCAAATAAACAGGGACGAAAAAAAGGTCACGTTTATTGCACATAGAGCATGGGGTGCCGACGGCAGGACACTTTATCACATAATTCCAGATGCGACGCCAAAAGGCCCTGCTGGTATCATGGGAGTGCCGGTATCGCAAAAGCTTGCCAAGGTGTTATCGTCAAAGGCGTTTTCAGACATGTACCAGTTCAAAAACGGAATCAAGGGTTCTGGGCCGCTTGGGTTCCAGGCGAGCGTCCTAGATTTAAAGTTGGATCAGAGTTACGTTCCAGTGTGCCGCGTTTCAATTGTGGAATGGAAGGACCAAAAGAGCCCCACTATTCTTGAAAACATGGATGATATCAACAACAAAAAGTCAGACGGAGACATTTCCATCACTCTTGCAAGACCACTAAGTGAGGATCACATCATAAACTGTCCAATAGTAGAGCCTGACAGATCCAACAAAGGATAAATTATCATTTTGAAGAACTAGTATTCTTGACAGGAAAACTATTCATCGTTGGAGTCGGCCCCGGGAGCCACGACCACATGACATTTAGAGCAAAGCAGGTAATTGAGCAAAGCGACACCATAGTAGGTTATGATACCTATGTCAGTCTGGTCGAGGATCTCATCGAGGGAAAAGAAATTCACAGGTATGCAATGACGCAGGAAGTAGAGCGCGCAAAACAGTGCATCGAGCTTGCTATGGCGGGAAAAACAGTTTCCCTTGTTTCAAGCGGCGACCCGGGGATTTATGGCATGGCCGGTCTTATCTATGAAACCCTTGCAGAGGCAGGCTGGGATCCAAAGACAGGCCTGCAAGTCGAAGTGGTGCCAGGCGTTTCTGCACTGAACTCGTGCGCATCGCTGATAGGCTCTCCGCTGATGACTGACTTTGCTGTAGTCAGCATGAGCGATCTTTTGGTTCCATGGGAGATCATAGTAAAAAGAGTAGAGGCAGCAGCACAGGGCGATTATGTGATTGTGATTTATAATCCATCAAGCAAAAAAAGAATCCACCAGCTCCAAGACACGCGCAAGATTTTACTAAAGTACCGCAAGCCGACGACGCCGGTTGCAATAATCAAGGGTGCATACCGCGATTCGCAGACAGTAGTCATCACGGATCTTCAAAACATGGAGGAACATGCCGACAAGCTCGGCATGATAAGCACAGTAATAATTGGAAACTCGTCTACATACAATTTCAAAAACTTGATGATAAACCCGCGTGGCTATACATCAAAGTATAATTTGCAGACAAACTAAGCGCTGTTTTTTATCGTGTTGTACAGGTCTTCGTCTAGTGCGAGCTTGTCGCGGATCGGTGCAATTATTTTTATGAGATAGTTTGCCACCATTTGTTTTAGGTCGGAGGGATGGAGCTTACCGCCGGAAAATGCCGACTCTAGCTCAGAATAGTTTGCAAATGTGACGTTTCCGCCGAACTTTTCAGGCCTTTCCACAGCGACTTCGGAAAACTCGTGAAATACGATGTGCTTTGCTATCTGTAGGATTGGGTTGTTTGTGTTGCCGACTTCGCACCAGCCTTTTTTTATTTTTGAGCGGATCTCCTCGTCAGAATCGTGAACAAAGATGCCCGAGGCGGGCTTGGATTTTGACATTTTTGTGCCTGCGTCGTCTGCAGATACAGGCTCTGTCAGTCCCGGAAGGAGGGCGTGGTGGACTGCCACAGGCACCTTCCACTTCATTTTTGGAAATATTTCCCGCACAAGCATGTGTATTTTTCTCTGATCCATTCCTGCGTGTGCAATGTCTACATCGATAGTGTGTATGTCGACTGCTTGCATGGGCGGATACAAGAGTTTAGAGAGGTCTATTTTTTCCTCGTTTTCAGTTCTTCCCATGATCGTCAGGGTTCGCATCGTCCTTGCAAGCGACATGTGTTTTGTGAACTGGATCAGATCCTTCCAGTATTCCTTGTGGGCATCATAGAGGTCTGTTCCCCGGATTATCTGCACTCCAGGACATACTATCTGAAATGCTTTTTCGTAATAGTTTGAAACCTTGGTGATTGTCTCCCAGCTCCCACCAAGCTTGTCGTTGATCAGCGTGTGCCAGTCTGCCAGAAATACGTTACACTGGACTCCTGCCTTTAGAAAGTCATTGATCTTAAAGCCGGTGCTTATGAGGCTGCCGAGGTGCAAAAATCCGGAGAGCTCAAGGCCGATATAGTGCCGCGGCTTTGGGTTTGTCTCAAATAAAGTTGTGAGCTCCTCTTTTGTCACTATCTCCTCTGTAGGAGGCCGTAACACCAGATCTACTTTTTGCGCAACATCCATTCCAGTTGACTTTGATTACAAACACTATAAAGCTATAGAAAAAATCGAGAAAACGGCTCGAGTTATTTCGGCTGCATATATTTGAGGAATTCCTGGCCTGCTTTTTTGATCTCTTCTAGGGACATGTCTTTTGTGTGAGTGGCGATGCCCCAAATATGCCCAAATGGATCTTGGATCTGGCCGAACCTGTCGCCCCAAAACATGTCCATTACCGGCATTGTAGGTGTGGCACCGGCTGCAACTGCAGCCTTGAAGGTTGCGTCTGCGTCCTCGACATACATGTAGATGTAGATTCCCGTGCCACCAAGCGACTGCGGCGAGCGGCAGTTCATCTGAGGCATTTCATCAGATAGCATTACGCGTGAGTTTCCAATTTTAAGCTCCGCATGCATTATGCCTTTTCCATCAGGCCCCGGAAATCTATGGAGTTCTTGTGCCCCAAACGCCTTTTTGTAGAACTCGATGGCATTTGCCGCGTTTCTCACTATGAGTGACGCAGTGATGGTACCATAACCATCTGGGACGGGTTTTGTCATAGATGAGACATTTGTAGATTTGTTTTAAACGTTTTTCCAGCTTAGTGTTCCAGCTCGTCAAGCGATTTTCGAGGCCTCGTGCTCAGATAGAGAGCATGCGCCGAGATCACAAACGCCACAAAAAATATTTTTGTTGCAAAGATCAGATTCCACGGCCTTTGCGGATCCGGGTATGCGACGGTAAGAGAATCAATGTCTGGAACTTGGCCGTTCTGTATGCCGGCGGCGATCTGTGCGTTGAGAACCGTGAAATTGTACATCAGCTCGTACAGACAAATTATTACAAAGCCAAGAAGCATAAGCTGCAAAAGCGCCATTTTCCAAGAATAGAGTTTTGTGGTTTTCTTCCAGCCTATTCTGGAGACGCAGTACCACCCAATTATTGTGGCAAAGAAAAGCCATGTGATCAGCTTCGCAAAGTGCGGAAACGGAAACTCGGTTTTTACCAGCACCTCGCCCATGACATATGTACCGTTTTTTTTCCATTCTTCCATCATTGCGTATACTCCGTATATGGTAATAGATGCCATCAGAAAAGCGCAGACGTAGAAAATATACAGAAACACTTTGTATCCCTTGTCGGTTTCCTGGAGATGGTGTACCTTCATGTAATCTCCGCTTTCTCCGTCTAGATATAAAAATTGTCGAGATTTTTTGATGAGATTTATGAATGCGAGCGGGAAGACCTGAACCGTTTACGGTCGGGATGAAAGCGAGCCAACCTCGGATCAGCTGTGAACACAGCAAAAGTGTTTTTAGGCTCCCGCACCTGATACCATGACGTGCCGGCAAGGACATACAAGTTCAGACTGTACCCAAATTCAGAGCAAACAGAAAAACTGCACCGCACCCTTGGAGTATGCAAGTGGGTCTACAATACCATGGTCGAAAAAATACACAAAGAAGGATTCCAGTCAAGAAACGACCTGAACTATTTTCTTGCAGAGCTAAAGGAATCGGAACAATGGCTCTATGACCATCACTCCAAGATGCTCCAGATGGTATCGACGCAGGTAGAAGGCGCACAAAAATCACTAATTGAGCTGCAAAAAAACGGACACAGAACAGGCAAGCTGAAATTTGCAAGATTCTCTGAATATCATACATTTGTGTACAACCAGTCAGGATTTGAAATAAAGGACGGCTTTTTGCACCTCTCAAAAATAGGAAAGATCAAAATCATGCAACATAGAGACATTCCAGGGAATCACACAATCAAGCAGATCACGATATCAAAACCAAAAACAGGTAAATGGCATGCTTGCGTATCATGTGAAATCGATGCAGTTCTGCCAAAAATCAATCTAGCAAAATCGGTCGGAATTGATGTAGGAATCAAAAACTTTGCATATGATTCAGACGGATACCAAACGCCAAACCCCATGAACCTGCAAAAGATGCTAAAACCATTAAGAAGAATCCAGAGAAAGATATCGAGACGGCAGAAAGGCTCAAACAACCGCAAAAAGGCAGTCAAATGGTACCAGGCAATCCACGAAAAAATCAAAAACAAAAGAAGAGACTTTTTGCACAAGCTCTCAACACAGTACGCAAAAAAATACAATGTCGTGTTTGTTGAAAGGTTGGCAAAACTCAACATGGTGCAAAATCATTCCCTGGCAAGAAGCATCCTGGATTCCGGATGGGGCACATTTGGAATGATGCTGGACTACAAGACCGTTCTGGTCGAGGTTCCGGCAAGAAACACCACCGTTGACTGCTCCAGATGCGGACATGCGGTGCCAAAATCACTGGCAGTTCGGACTCACAAATGCGATGCGTGCGGCCTGGTTTTAGATCGCGATCATAATGCCGCAATCAACATTTTGAAAAAGGGACTTGAGATTTTTTGCCTACCGTGGGAACCACGGGAAGTTACGCCTGCAGAGATCCTGGTGGGGTCGGGGAAGCAGGAAGCCACGGGCTTTAGCGAGTGGTAGTTCACTAGAGCTGATCGGAAAGACAACTCATGAAGATGCCCATCAACCTGCCTTTTCTTGGAAAAGAGGAGATCTCCGCAGTAGTTTCAGTTCTCCGCAGCGGTGCACTGACCTCTGCTGCCAACCTAGGTGGAAAAAACGTTCAAGAGTTTGAGAGGCTTGTCTGTTCTTTTGTAAAATCAAAGCATGCAGTTGCAGTCAATTCCGGCACTGCTGCCATCCAAGCAGCCCTCTACACGCTTGACATAAAACAGGGAGATGAGGTCATTATACCGTCTTTTACTTTTGTAGCCACCGCAAACGCCGTCGTATCTGTAGGTGCAAAGCCTGTCTTTGTCGATGTTCTAAGGGACAACTATACCATGGATCCCGTAGACCTCAAAAAGAAGATGACAAAAAAGACAAAGGCGATCATTCCAGTCCACCTGTATGGAAATGTGGCCTATATTGACGAGATTTTGGAGATTGCAGAAAAACAGGGCCTGGCCATAATAGAAGACGCCGCACAGTCAATGGGATCAACATACAGGGGAAAACAGACCGGAACATTTTCTGAGCTTGGCTGCTTTAGCCTATATGCTGCAAAGGTAATGACATCTGGTGAAGGTGGGATAGTGGTAACAAACAATGAAAAACTGCGAGACAAGCTCCTCATGATACGAAATCACGGGATGGTTCGCGGATATGACACAAGAATTTTGGGCCTAAATCTCAGACTCCCTGAGATAAGTGCCGCAATAGCCAAAGTCCAGATGAGAAAGCTCCCAGGATTTTTGCGAAGGCGACGAAAAAATGCAAAGATACTAGGCGAGCTTTTGTCAGGATTAGACGTGTCTCTTCCAGGCGAGAGGAGGTATGAAAGGGTCAACTGGTATCTTTACACCATAGCAAGCAGCTCAAGAGACAAGATGCTAAAAAGGCTCAACGCGAGGGGGATCGGCGCAACAGTATACTATGGCACACCTGTCCATAAGACACCGTTTTACAATGTCAAGACCAAATTACCAGTCACAGAGTGGGCTGCAAAAAATGTCCTGTCACTTCCTGTGCAGCCGATGGTCACGCAAGACCAGCTTGAACTTACTGCCAAGGTTATTCGCAGTGTTGTTTCATGAATCCGTTTTTAGAGATAGCGGGACAGATTTGTAAAGTACTCATTCCAATCCACGATGAGGTCTTTTACGGCAACAATCGTTCTAATATCGGGATCTGCACGCTTTCAAGCATGGGCCTATTGAGGCAGATAGCAGAGTCAGGTCTTTTGGAAAAAGTCGCAGTTGCTGGAAGGTTGTTATCGGAAAACAAAGGGATAGACGCACTGGTAAAATACACAATAAAAAATCCAACACTTGATACCATAATTGTTTGTGGCAATGAGGTGTCAGGCCACCTGGCAGGCCGCTCCCTCCTCCTGCTTCATAAATACGGCATAGACAAAGATGGCAGAATAATCAACTCTCCAAGCCCAGACCCTGTACTGTCATCGTCCGAATCCGAGATACGACGGTTCCAGAGCCAAGTCAAAATAATCGACATGGTGGGAAAAACGAACTTGGACGAGATCAGGTCGACAGTGGAGCTGGCCTAGTAGCCGTTTCTTTGCCTTTCTCGGTTTATCTCGTTTTTTCTTTTGTACTCGGCTACGATGTCATCAGGCGTGAGGTTCAGCTCAAGCGATGCCTGCACTACAAAGTGCCATATGTCGATTAGCTCCTCTTTTGCTTCCTCGATGTTGAATGGTGTTGGTTTTTTCCACCACTTCCAGTTTGTAGTGCGCTGCAGCTCCGAGGCCTCCTGCACTATCGCGGTGCAAAGAGCGGCGATCCTTCCTTCGACATCCTTTGGATACCTGCTCAGATCCATCATGTCCGCAAGACCTTTCTGCAAGGAAAAAATTTGTTCCAGTCTGTCCATGATCAGAAACTAATCAGCTTCTCTATAACCTTTCAGAAGTCGATCATTTTTTGGTACTTGCGAGCCCTTGACTCTATCTTTGATTTGCTAAGGCTCAGCAAACCGTCAAGGCCGTATTTTTCAACTGCGAACGAGCCAAGGACATTTCCATATACTACTGCCTTTTTTATTTCAGAGAGACTTGTGCTGTTTTTACTTGCCAGATGTCCTATCATCGCGCCTGCAAACGAGTCTCCGGCTCCGGTAGGGTCTACTATGTCTTCAAGTGAGAACGCTACAGACGGAAATATCACGTCCTCAAAGAACAAAAGCGAGCCGTGCTCCCCCTTTTTGATGATGACGTATTTTGACCCCCACTTTTGCATTTTCTTTGCGCACTTGATCAGGTTGTGTTCTTTTGTGAGCAGTTTTGCCTCTTCGTCGTTTATTACTATGCCATCCACTGACTGTATCATCTTGATTACCGATTGTCGTTTGGTGGCAATCCAGTACTCTATGGTGTCGCACATTGAGAACTTGACGTTGTCAAATTCCCTTATCAGCGACGAGTTTTGGTCTGGGTCGTTGTTTGCCAGATAGACAAACTCTGATTTTTTGTACTTGTCCGGTACTTCCGGCTTGAAGCTGCCAAGAACGTTTAGCTCGGTTTTGTTCGTGGTTCTTTTGCTGAGTGTTCTATCATAGCTGCCGTCGTATCGGAATGTCTTGCCTTTTTTTGTCACAAATCCATCTAGGTCAAGGTGTTTTTGCAAAATTTTTCTGTATTTTACGGGAAAGTCGGTGCCAACAACTGCAATCAGACCAGTATTGACAAAAAAGCTGGCAGATATGCCGGCAAAAGTCGCGGCGCCACCTAAAGCGTCACGGAGAACCCTGGTTGGAGTCCGGATTGTGTCTAGCGCAGTAGAGCCGAAAATGGTAAGCATTACTTGGCGAATTATGTGTCGTGTATAAATTCCCTAGTTTGATCCTGCGTAGGATAGTAGGTAAATGGAACATCTATCGATGTAAAGAACAGCTGGTATTTTGTTACGCCGTGGATCTTTACCTGCGGGTTTTCGGAGCTTGCACTGTGTTCTTTGAGCCACACTCCGCTTGTTGTTGTTTTGCCAAGTGCCGGCAGCATGAAGGGATCAAGTGTGCCCTGGCCAAGCTTGTCGTCGTCTGCAGATATTGTAAATTCCGTGTTGCCTGCAGTGAGGACAAGGAGTGACGGGTTGTTGAACTGGAGCTCTAGGTTGTACAGCGATCCGCTTGAGGATTTTTCCAAGAGTTCGCTGTTTGTGACTGTAGCGCTTATCTGCGATGCCGACGCGTACTGTGTATATCCAAATACGACTACGCCTATTATGGCAATTATCACTGCTACTGCTTTTTTGCCCACACTTAATGCTCACAAATCAGCTTTTGTGTAGCGATGCGAAAAATTTTCTGATCTTATGTGTAAAAGTTTTGATCCGTTCTTAAAGCTACTTTAAGCTAGTAGAATAAATCGAAATCTCATCACTTTTAGTGTAATTGGCAAAAATCAGGCTCAGATTCGGAGAAAATGAGATAGAAATCGAGTCCAGAGACTTTTACATAGATAACGATACTGCGGCGCAGGTGATTGCGGATCTTGCAGTAAGACTCCAGGAAAACAAGGCAAGGGTTGTAACAGACGAGGAATTGCTAGAGCCGCCAACTGCGCTTACACAGGCATATCAGGCAAATCTGGACTATTTGAGGACACTAAGGGACGCCGAGGTCCACGAGCCAGAGTTTACCGCGCCAGTAGAGGTTTCTGCAGATGAGGTGCCAAGCAAAATCGAGATACTGGAAAGAGACGCGTTTTTTGCCAAGCCGAGAACCGTCTCTGAAACGGTCGAAAGAATGCGAGACTATGGGTGGCTCGCAAGTCCGCTTGACGTATCAAAGTCACTTGCAAAGATGGCCATGCACAAAGAGCTTGCAAAGAACTCGCAAGAAAACAGAACCTGGTACTTTAAACAAGAACGGATAATTAGCTAAACTTACACAGCAGACACGTATCAAAGATAGTTCCGTCTAGATGATCAAAGTGCGCGTTACATTTTTTGCACGTATGGTGCATGTCAAAATATCCGTCGGCTTCGACTTTGCCGACCTTGAACGATTCTAGGTCTGTGCTTTTACATTTTATGCAGTGACAGCCGCAGTCGCACTTCATGATTTTGAGGTGTGTCGCTGTTATTTATTTCAAAATTGATGTGTATGGTTTCAATATTATTATACCATAAAACACAACAAACATCGTTGGCAAAAAAACGCGTCATACCACTAGAGATAGATGATCATTTTAAGCTCTTTGGCAAGGAGCCTTGGGAGGTAGATTATGGCGAAAAATGTCCACTGTGCAACGTCCGAATTGATGAGTATGGGTTTTGTTCTTGCGGCTCTAGCGGGGACTGAGTCTTGCAAACTTTGTGGCAAAGACCATCGCTACACTTAGAACCAAAAGTGCAGCTATTGGGAATTCCGGCACCGCAGACACGCCAATGATTTCGATCTTGCCTGCCTGTTTTGGCTTGAAGTTGAGCCATGCAGACTCGCCATCAGAGTAAAATTCGTGTTTTAGGATTTTTTGGCCGTCCAAGAACACCTCGTATGGCTTCCAGAGGAGTTCTAGAGGGATGATCAAAGTAACATATTCGTCTGCCTCGCTTACGTCGAAGCTCAGTTTTTTGTTTGGCTGATCAAACTCAAAAGATGCAATATCTGCATGTGTTATGATTCTGACGTCAAATTTTTTGTCTTCCCATTGGATCTGTTTTGTGGTTTCTGTTTTTTCCAGCTCGTATTCCAATACGATATCGCAGCCATGGCACCTGATGCCTTGGTGATCCCCCATGTTAACTGGGTTTGTGTTTGCAAATATCAGATCCACTTTTTCAGGCAGGTAAAACGCCGTAGTTGCCGGATATACATAGTGCCATGTCCACAGTCCGTCCACCTGTGTGACTGCCTTTGGCAGGTCATATTCAACTAGAACCTTGTCGTCGTTTGGAAATATGACAAAGCTTGTTTTTTCACCCCCTGATTCCCCATATTCCAGCGAGTCTCCGTTTTCATCCGTTACTTGCAGATTGACATAGTTTTCCTGAACTACTTGGAGTTGCTGTGGTTTTTTGTTGTCCTCTACCACATGGGTCACATGTGCGTCGCCGTTTTCACTGATTGTGATTTTTACTGCTTGCATTGCGGGATCGCCAAAGGTGATCTCTTGTGCAAATGCTGGGCCAGATGCAAGAAACAATACCATAATTGCACCAAGAATAGTTTTTTTCAAGCCAGCATCTACTCGGATATCGAGACTCTTGTCATTTTGATGTCTTGAAGCGGACAGTCGTTTTTGTCCCGCTGCTGGCTCACTATTGCGTCTGCCACCTCAATGCCCTCCGTTACCTCACCAAAGACGGTGTATTGCCTGTCAAGGAAGGGGCTATCGGTTGTGACTATGAAAAACTGTGAGCCTGCGCTGTTTGGATCCATGGCTCTTGCCATAGATACGATTCCACGCTGGTGCGACCTAGAGTTGAATTCAGCCTTTATTGTATAGCCGGGGCCTCCCATACCCCACTTGTGCTTGTCGGGAGTTTTTGTATTTGGGTCTCCTCCCTGAATCATAAAGCCGGGAATAACTCTGTGAAAAAGCGTCCCGTCGTAGAAGCCTGACTGTGCGAGCTTGACAAAGTTTCTGACTGTTTCCGGCGCCAGATCCGGTAGTAATTTAAATACAATCTTTCCAAATTTGGTTTCGATTGTCGCCGTGGTCAATTATAGCCCAACCCGTTTCTTAGCATAAGAGTCTTGCTATTCTTAAATTATTTTGAACACAGGTTGCAATTATTATAAATTTTTGATTTTGGATTGTTTATAGTTCATCAGCCAGACTTTTTTGGGGACCGGTGGAATTTTTCATGTTATAATAATTTTTTGCAGGATGTGTTGGACGAGAATGTTTTCCTAGAAAAGTTATAGTCTTATATAGAACGAGAAAAATTACAAGTTGTGAATCGCACAAATCAAAGCACCGTCATTAAACAAGCAATCAATTCTTATCTTGAGAGGGGGCTGACAGACAAACAAGACATTTACAGCAAGGTTGTCGAGGAGCTAGGTGTTCCAAGACCAACAGTGCGAAGGGTGGCACGCGATCTCAGAAACGAATTATTGGCAAAAATTAAAATTTTGCAATCCGAAGTCCCGCAAGAAGATTCTGTTCAAGAAGACGAATAATCTTCGCTTATCTTTTCTTTTATTACCACGTACAAAAAACAGCATTAACGTTATATTCGACTTTTTGTTCGCAAAGAGCATGGGTTACTTGCGAAATCATCTAGCGACAGTCGTAGTAGCCTGTTTTGCCGCGTTTTTGACCGGAATGTACTTTTACATGCCTCCGGCTTTGAATTCCCTGCTGCTGGTTTCGACTATTGTTACTTGGTTTTTGGTGTTTATCTGCTGGATTGCACAGAAAAGCGCAGATTATGTGCACAAGCACGGACACGCGCCAATCGAAAAAAAAAGCTCGGTTAGAGTTCTAGCTCATGCCCAATCGTCAGTCTCCGTTGACGAACTCTCAAAATTCCGAGATTCCTTTACCGCTACTCTCAATGAGATAAAGGACGAAGTAAAGCTCAAAGACGATGAGATTGCCAGACTAAAGCAACAGATTGCTAACTTGGAAACGCAGGTACAGATCGAGTCGCTAAAAGCAGAGCTTGCGAACCTGAAGGCGCTTGCATCAAAAGAAAAGGCATCACGTAAGAAAAAAGACTAGCTGCAGTGTTTACAGCCACACGATTTGTGGTTTTGTTTGCATCCTGGGCAGCTTACTGCGCCGCCGAAGTGGCATTTGCAATTGCAGCTGTCGTTTAAAACATTTTCATCCATCATTATGGATGATTAATGCGTCATCTTAATATTTGACTATTCAAGAATTTTGTTATGTTAAAAGCCGTAATTGCGGGACTAGTCTTTGCTGCAATGCTCACTACGGTAAATTTTGCATTTGCAGAGACTACAATCAGCCCACTTGATTCGTCGACCGGCCTTGAAAAAACAATCGTCCCGTTTTCTGCACCAAAAAATAACAAACTGCCGTGGGGATTTGTTGAAGGAAAAATTGCAAATCCTGTTGAGGGCCACCCAGTAATAATTCAGATCTACAAAAATGGGGAGGCGGTTCACTTTGCGCAGACCGACGTAAAACCAGACGGAACATATGAGTACAAGTTCAGAGTCAGGGACGTAACAAACGAAAAGGTCACAAGAATCTTTGAAGGCGACTACACTGTCAAAATCTTCAAAGTTGTATATCTCAAAGACATTATTTCGGCCTAGAAGCCAAAAACAGGGTCTGATCAACCATTTCTTTTAGTCGTGTCTTTGCGTTTTCGTCAATTATTGCGCCATCTTTTAGCATGTCCACAGTCATGAATACCGCAGTTGGGTTTGTCACCACTCTAAAATAATTCATAAGTTGTGTAAGCAGCGTTTGGACGTTGATAAAACCAACATTACCAGAAGCCAGTATGGCAAGTCCGGCTGTCTTGCCTGCAGTTGTTTTGTAGTTGATAAACTCAAAGAGGTTCTTTAGTGCAGAGCTGAAAAACGAGTTATAAATTGGCGTGCCGATGAGCCAAACGTCTGCGTCTGTGATGTCCTTTGCAGCCTGGGTGGTGGTTTGGCTGTATTTTTCGGTCGGGCCCCTGTAGTAGTCTATTCCTCCCTCTGACAGGTTGATGAATTTTGTGTCTGGGTTTTTTGTTTTTGCGTACTCGTAGACGAATTTCATCACCGTCTGCGTGTTTGCTTCCTTTCTTGGGCTGCCAGAGATGACAACTACTTTCATGATTTTTGGCTCGTCTGTTCTTTATTTAAACCAAAGATGGATTTGGAAATAGTAAGCGGGCTTGGAGGGCTTCGATCCCTCGACCTGCAACTTAGGAGGCTGCCGCGCTATCCATGTTGCGCGTCAAAATTGACTCTGCGCTACAAGCCCTTGTGAATTTCACAAGTGTATTCACTTAAAAGCATAATCAAGATTGCTCAGAATTAGCCGGTATATTTTATCCCATCCTGGAGTGTTTTGCGTCTGCCCCCATTTCTCAAAATAGACGACATCCTTTAGCTTGAGTCTTGGGAGCCACTTGGCAGACTCGAGGTCCGGTTTTTCTGCAAACTCCTCTACGTGGCCAAGGCACAGATATGCTACTGGCAGTATGTGCGTGGGCAGCTCAAGTGCTTCTCTAAGGGCATCATTTGAGAGAATGCTAACCCAGCCCACACCAATCTCTTCGGATCTTGCAGCAAGCCATAGGTTCTGCACTGCACAGCAGACACTATAGATTCCAGTTTCAGGTATGCTGGATCTGCCGATGACAAACGGCCCAAACCTTGTCGGATCATATGTTATGCAGATGTTTACGTCAGATTCTTGAATCCCCTCGAGTTTTAGCGAGAGATATTTTTCCTTTCTTGGCTCTTCTACTTGGTTTGAGGAACGTTCCCTTTCTGCCTCAAATGATTTTTTGACCCTTTCTTTTGTTTTGGGGTCGCGGATAAGAATAAAGTTCCATGGTTGTGAGAAACCCACAGACGGCGCATGGTGTGCCGCGTTTAGGATTCTTGCCAGAACGTCGTCAGAGATTGGTTTTGAGTTAAAGTGTGACCGAACGTCCCTTCTTGTGTAAATTGCCTTGTACAGTCCTGATTTTTCTTGGTTTGAGAACTCGGTCATTTTACTCTAGTTTCCAATTCAAAGATTAATAATGTAGAGCTCAAGTCTTGTACTTTACTGGGCCGGTAGTCTAGTCGGTTAGGATACCGCCTCGACACGGCGGTGATCGAGAGTTCGAATCTCTCTCGGCCCATTTTTACTCACCAGTTTTGAAGTTTTGATTACTGCGATATCTCAAAGTCCTTTTCCACTAGACTCCATGCAGACTCTATTACCATTTTTCCCTTTGCGCTGAACTTTACTGGTTCCCCATTTACTATGGCGCTGTATGCGTCAGGACTTGCGCTGGAGAGCAGCTGGAATATACTTGGCAACACAATTTCTGCATCCGGATAGAATGCCGCCCTGCCAGGCATGGGAATGTCCTCAGTTGAGTATTGTCCTTTCCCAACCGGCCTGCCGTCTGCAAACAATTCATAATCTATGAGGGATATCGTAAAGGTCTTATCGCTGGGATTTTTTATTAGAAAGTTTACTTCCAGATTTGCTCTGCCCTCTATACTGTTTACACTTGTTACTCTGACATCGGCAAGATGGATCTCTGCCAGATCAAGCTGTGGGTTATCAAGGCTCGCGTACCAGGTTATCCCGCCAAGCATCGCTAAGAGTCCCGCTATTGCCGCATAAATAATGCCTCTTCCCTGGCTGATCAATTATTTGTATCCCAGGTCATTCAACTAAAAAGTGTTCTTTCAGACACGATAATATTTGAACGCCGAATCGGTGATATGATGACACTAGAGCAAGGACTAATCACGTGGATTCATCTTATCAGTTCAGCCGTCTGGGTTGGCGGCTCGCTCTTTATTGCCATAGTTCTTGCGCCCCTCCTAAAGACAATGACTGCTTCCATCGAAGAAAGACTGCAGATCATGATACTGGTGGGAAGGAGATTCAACAAGATAGCCATACCGGCTCTTGCGATATTGATTGTTACTGGGATCTATAATTCACACCAGATGTTAGCAAGGCCGGACTTTTTGGTCTCAACCAATTATGGCATCTTGCTTGTAATCAAGATGATTCTTGTTGCTGCGCTTTTGGCGTCATTTGCTATTCATGTAAGAATCATCAGAAAGGAAGTCGAGCAGAAAATAGTGGAAAAGCGGTTGGATGAATCCCAGGTAGCAAGGCTTCGGAAAAAAATAATCATAGTTGGCGAAGTCACCGTGGTTCTTTCTGTTGCGGTACTGTTTTTTGCCGCGTTATTGGATGCGGGTCTCTGAGTTTCCTTGGATTCGTACCTCATAGCCGCCGTCGATTTTCCCCACGCCGTACTTGCAGCCGGTGATTTTTGATGTGATGTAGAGGTTTGTCTCAAGGTGCTTGGAGATTTGGTTTACCGTAAAAACCGAGACCTCATTTGTCAGACTTGCTGGGATGACAAGCATGTCTGAGAGATTCACGTCCACGCCGAGAGATCCTATGAATTTACTTGGCACCTCTGCGCCAAACTCGGTCTTGTTTTTTTGCAGATCGTCTACACCAACTACCGAACCGGCGTCATGGGAAAACACGAGAACCGATGCACCACGGTCAAGTGCATTCTCACAGCTGAGATGCGTCTGGACTGTAAAATTATTTTTTTCTAGCTCGGTTCTGATGTAATTTATGGAATTTTTGATTTTAGTTTCCGGCAGGCCAGAATAACTGCAGAGAACCTTGGCTGTTTTTTGCGTTCTTTGTGTTAGAGAAATTGGTTTTGGCTTTTTGCACGGCGATATCTCTATTTCGACTAGGCCGCCGCCCTTTGGGTAATAACCGCGCTTTTTCACATCTAGGGTGTAGTCAATACCGATTCTGGAATACGCTTCTGCCAAGACATACTTGGTATAGTTTGCAGTAGGACTCCAAGGAACATCCGTGCCGCCAGTTATTGAGAGGTTTAGTCTTTTTTGCGCAAGCGATACTGCAGGTATTACTGCCTGCAAGATCAATGAGATGCTTCCTGCGGTTCCTACATTTTCCCTTAGGCTCATGTCCTGCATTTTATTTGGAAAGAACTTGATCTCTGTGGATCCCACATGTAGCCCATCCACTTTTGCATTGAATATTTTTGCAAGAATCTTTATCGTCATGAGATGGCTTGGCTTGAGGCCAGGAGTCTTTCTGTTGTATCTAATTTTTTCAATCTGAATGGGCTTTTTTAGTATGCATGAAAGCGCAAGCGCGCTCCGAAGTATTTGCCCTCCACCCTCGCCAAACGAGCCGTCGATTTTGAGCGCGTCCATATTTGTGATCTAGAGTCGATTGGTGAGTTTTTAAATCAAGTGCAGCAAGGAAAATCATGAATGGTCTTCTCATAGGCCGGTTCCAGCCGTTCCATCTGGGACACCTGGCTGCAGTCAGGTTTGCGCTACAAAGCGTCGACACACTCTACATCGGAATCGGGAGCTCAAACCGGTTCAACGAAAAAAGAAACCCCTTTACCGCGGACGAAAGAAAAGAAATGATCCTCTCATCACTTGACAAAGAAATGATTGACAAAGTAAAAATCTACTACATACCAGATGTCAACGATCACGACAGATGGACCCGTCACATAGATGAGATAGTTCCAAAATACGATGTGGTGTTTTCAAACGACGAGTTCACGCACGAGTTGTTCAAAAAACGCAATATCGAAGTAATCTCCGTCCCGCTAGCCAAAAGAGATGTCTTGTCAGGTACTGAGATTCGCGCAAAAATCGCAAACGATCAAAACTGGGACGAGTTCGTGCCAGACGGAACCCGTAAGGTTTTGCTGAAAATTAATGCAAGAGACCGACTGAAAAATCTGTAGTTATAAATACTGCAGGCCAAAACAGTCCTTCAGGTGAAATTATTTGGAATATCTAGTCATGTTACCGGGGCCGACAAAC
>CAZITM010000001.1:51351-60866 GCA_964542205.1 uncultured Candidatus Nitrosotenuis sp. | reverse complement strand
AAATGGGGCTGGGTTCTGCCGCGCAAAAACTGGGAAACAATATCTCTAAACCCTGTTTACAAACCACAGATAAAGCAGTACATTCAGGATTATCTTGTGGGTAGTTCGTAGATTTTTATCTGAACAAATCAATATGGTATGGGTGAATTTTTACTCGTCCACCCTAGCACGCCAAATTTCAATTTCATACATATGATCGAAGCCAATGTGATTCATAGAATAGTTTTACAAACGAATCTGTAGAACGATTTATGAATGAGACACAGAAAGCAAAGCTGTGAAAGTATTTCTCATTTTATTAACTGCAATCTCGATATTTTTAATACCTCAATTGGCTTACGGTGGAGGTTGGTATCCGTGCTGCATTGACTGGTCACTTGATAAAACCGAATACTAGCCAGGCGATATCGTCAGAGTATATGTCGTAGGCACAGAAAGCTTTGAGCACTCTAATGAACCAATCACCGTAAAAATCTTTGAGGTTACATACGGGCCGGATAATGCAAATCTAGTCTTTGAGAACCAAAAGGCTTTGCAGGATGGCAAAGCCATATTTGAATACAAACTTGAACAAAAAGACTCTAACAGATATCGATATCGAGTAGATGTCGATACACCGGCGTACAGTGAACCAAAAATGTTTTTTTCAAAAAAGGATGCAAGCAAGATTGTAATTTCTGATTTCAAAGTGTTAAATCCTTTGATTAAACAGGCGAGCCAATCAAATTTGAGGCTAAAGTTGTGGATGGCGTTGGAAATCCAGCACACTATCTGAGAATTAGTGCTTCAGCAGAGATACCACACCAGTCATGCAGTCCGGAAATAGCAGGTTGGATTGGGGCATCAATAGATGTTTCACCACTTTATTCAACGCAACCAGATTATTGGTCAAAGGGAATTGTAAAAGGAGAGATTCCAATCAGAGATACTGCAGAACCCATGAAAATAACTGTCAGAGGGACTCTGGAAGATGGAACCATACAAGAAAGAACCAGAGAAAGATCTATCATGAAGGATTATCAGGTAGAGCCCAAAACTACATATCTGTGAATTCTTCAGGTACTCGCTTCCAGTTACTCTGACGGGGTATTTTCTTGTCACGCCGCCTGAATTTTCACATGACTACGCTGGCATTGTAGTTCGTGCTGTCTTCAAGCTTTGTCAGTATGACGCTTGTTCTTCTGTTGAACTTGTATATCTGCTCGTTAAGATCTCCGTATCTTTGCTTGCCTTGTTTTGATCTGAATTGCGTTTTCAACGCACCAAAAGCCTTTTTGATATTTAAAGAACCAGCAGGGCTACCAACTAGTGAAGAGTAGCCCGAGGCAGATTCGAACTGCCGTCTCGGCGTATCCTCTCGTGAGATCCAGAGCGCCGAATCCTTAACCTGAAAATCATTTGGCCGCTAGACTATCGGGCTACTGAAAAAATTTCGCAAGCCTTGGAATATAAAATTACTTTATTTGCCCCGAGCTTCACGAATAGCAGTGGCATAATCGCATTCTGCTTTTAGTCTCATGTACGGGATTAACCTGTAATGGATAGAATACAGGTCTTTTTCCTTGTATAGGATGTTTTTTTGCAAAAGCGAGGCCAGGCCCCGCGATGCCATTGTAAAGGAAACGTCGAATTTGTTGCATATCTCGTCTCGCTTTTTTTGATACTGCTGCAATGTAAACGCCACTGCATTGAGCTCTAAAATCAGGGGCCAGACTATTTCCTTCCAGACAAATCTCCTGTTTTGCGTGCTGGATGCATATTTTCCTTTTTCGCTCAACAATTAATAGTCTTGAGAATTTGGTTATAACTTGATTGTCAAATATCGAAGAATCGCTCAACCTTTTGGAAAAAAACTGGCAGGTGGATCCATTATTGCGGGACTTTGTATTGGGAAAAAGAACAGACGTAACAGACCACCCCGTCAAAGTAAATGACGTGATATTTCACATTCCATATCTAGTGGACGAAAAAAAATTCGTCCTCTGGAAGTGTTTTTGGCCGGATTGCCATAACTGCTGTGATAGGCAAGGAAGGCTGCCACTGACGTCTGATGACCTAATCACAATAGGAAAAGGCCTAAAATACCAAAAAATATCTGACTTTGTAAAAAACGAAACGCTGATTGCGGCGTGGCGCGAGTCTGGGCCGTCAGGAAACGAAATTCTCATGACCTCTGTGAACCTTAAGAGAAAAAACGACGAGACGGAAGCCGACGACGGAACGCACATCTCGTGCAGGTTCTTAGATTCTAAGGGTGGCTGTTCGATACACCCAAACAGGCCCGGCGTTTGCTATCTGTATCCATTTTCTACATGGCTTGAAAGTGAAAAAGGCCATGCGCGCGTGCACTCGACATTCCAGTTTACTGGCGACTGCCCGGGGTTTTATCTGGCAGAGTCGATTGATCCGATGAAAGAGGTTTTGCGCGATTATTCAGGAATAATCTATGACTATAACATGAAATACACAAGGACGGTTCGAGAGGGATTCAGTCTTTCAAACTTCGTCTGATTAGAAGGTGCATCTGGATTTTTCTACGCTAGTGGAATGGGCAACCAGAATATGATCTGCAAGGCTTCGAATGCGAATCAATTTGCCGCAGTGGCCACACTCTACTTCTAGTTTGTCTGCAGATTCCTCCGAAATGTCTATTCCTAGAATGTCATCCTTGAAAAGATCCTTTACAGGAGTCTTTCCATCCAGCTCGTATTCTGCTGTGAGGTGTTGCTCGGTCATCTGATATCTATCCCAACAATTGGTTTGATAAGGATTGTTATCCGTTCCAAATTTGGAAATTATCGCGTATGATCTTGCATTTTGTTCAAAAAAAAGCCTAATTTAGTTTGCCGGCTTTGCACCGTAGGCACAACTCGGGCAAAAACGAATCAGATTTTGTAATTTTGTGTAAACAAATGAACAGGTTTTCGGTTTTCTGCACCAAGATCCGGATTTTAGGCCTTTGCTACCTTCATGAGGTCTCGCATATGGATCTCCATCCCAAAGCGCTGCTCGTTTTTCTTCATGTAGCGAAATATCGAGATGAGATCCACAAGGCTTTTGATCGCAGAAAAATCGCCACTCATCTTTTGCCTGATGAACTTGAGAACCTTGCCGTAAATCGCAAAATACTCTAGCACCTCTTTTCGGTATTTTTCCCTGTCATTTATGTTTCTAACAAAAATGTCTGCGCATACCATGCTTGGTATGATTCCCTCGCCAAGGAGCGGATAAACAGTGCCGATGGACTCGCCAACTCCAACCACCTTTCCGTGGTAGAACGGTTCGCACATATCTGGCGTTGCAAGTCTTATGGGCCTGCCAACGGTCTTTGTCACCTTGCCGCCGTATTTTGCAAAGAACTTGTCGGTTTCAACGATGTGGTTTTTCTTATAGTCGCCTGCACCGATGTGCGCCATGTTGTCGCTCAGGGGGAAATACCAGAAATACCCAGTCATTCCGGGAAATGGCTTTACAAAAAAGTCGTCTATTGGAATTTTGCCGTCGTACTGGATCTTGTACTGGTACGTCGGCAGGTAAAAGTCCTTTTTAATTTTCGGAAGGTAGCTCCTGTGGAATCCGGTGCAGTCAACTATGAGGTCGAACTCTTTTTCCAAATCCTCAAGCTTTGGTGCAACGCCGTAGTGGATCTTGACGCCCTTTGACATTTCTTTTATGAGGCCTATCTTGTCAAAAGTGACTAGGCCCTTTAGCTTGATGTCAAATCTCTGGTTGTCGTTCATGTCTATGTGCATGTCTTTGCCGTGATGTATGACAAAGTTATCAAAATCAATGCCGGACTTGGCGCACAATTCCTTCATTTCATTTCTTGATGTGCCCCACGCGCAAATCGAGTCGTGGTTTTCCTCAGTCATTCGCTCAAAACCTACTATGTCATGATCTTTTTTGAGGCGTGAGATCAGGTATCCGCCGGCGACCCCCACACCCACTACCGCTATTTTCAATTCACCTTGAAAATTTCCCCAGTCTAATAAATAGACTTTCGTGCTCTCACTCGATAAGCAAAGCCGGCTTGAACGGCCGCGCCATCCTTGCCTTGTTTTTCGGGTCGTACTTTGCGGGATCCGATTCCTCAAAGGCCTGCAACTCCACTCCGAATTCCTTTTTGACAAGCGTTGACAGCTCTGACCTTATCACCTGGATCTCGCTTAGGGGCTCGATCTCTGCTTTTAGCTTCCTCATCTCAGCCGGCTCTGCTAGGACAGAGTTGATCGTCTTTTTCACAAAGTCTGGGTCTTTTTTGACGTTTTCAGTATCCTTGCTTGCAATCAGTTCCTTTATGATCGCGCCTATGTTGGTCTGGCCACTCATGACATATTTGGCAATCTTTTGGTACGCCTTGACCTTCCAGGGATCTGCCGTGTACAGAACAATTTTTTGCGGCGTTATTTTGGTCACCTTTAGAATGTTTTTAATATCTTCAAGTATTGATTGTAGCAATTCTTCTGCCTGGATTGAACTGGTGTCAACGGGCTCGGGCTTTGGCCAAGCCGATCTCGACGCTAGGCCGGAATTGCCAAGTCTTTCCCACATCTCCTCTGCAATGTGCGGGGCAAACGGAGAAAGCATCGTCACTCTTGCGGTAAGGACCATGTGCAGTATGGCGGAGATGTCTCCTCTCTGTTTTGCCTCTGTTCTTTTCTGGTACCACTGCAGGTCTGACTCGAAGGCAAAAAGCACGTGATGCAGTGCCTCGCGCAACCTCATCTTTTCCATCGCCACAGTTGTCTGCTCGATTAGTTGCTGAAGCCTCGACAGTATCCACCTATCCTCGGATTCCATTTTTTCGGCCTTGCCTGGCCTGTGCCTGATACAGTCTTCGTACATGTTTTCAAGCTTGTTTTTTATCGTGTTTACCGAGTCTAGGTTGAAATCTGCGTCCTGGAGCAGCTCTGCGGAAATTATTATAGCTAGTCTGATTGGGTCTGCACCGTATTGTTTTATTGCCTGCCTTAACGGTATGATGTTTCCCATGGATTTTGACATCTTTTTTCCGTCCATGAGAACCGAACCATTCACCACTATCTGCCTGGGCCAGTTTTCTCGCGGAAACAAAGCCACATGATTCAGTACAAAAAACGTCAGGTGGTTTGGAACCAGATCCCTGCCAGAGTGTCTTGCATCCACAGGATAAAAATATACAAAATCTGCACGAATCTTCTTTAGTAGTTCTTCTGGGACTTTGCAGCCAGCTGCGACCTTTTTTGAATCGCCGCCCTCAAAGAAGACGTATTCAAAAAACTCGTCTGTGAGACCTTCTGCATGGAGCTCTCCAGAGTTTACGTATTTTGCCAAAATATAGTACGCCATGTATATGACCGAATCAGAAAGGCTCTCCACAATCCAGTCCTTGTCCCATGGCAGGTTTGTGCCTAGACCGTGCTGCCTTGCACAAGCCCTCTCCCGCAACCAACCTACCACATAATTGAACTCAGTCCTGATTTCATTTGGAAGTATGCTCATTTGCTCAAAGCACTTGATTGCTTTTTCTTTCCATGCCTTGTCGGAATAGTTCAAAAACCACTGGTCATTAAGAATCTTTACCACACACTCTGCACCGCACCTGCACCGGACTGGGCCGTTGTTAAGCTCAAGCAAAATGTCCGAGTTTTTGTTTTGTTGCAGCCATTCCTTTATGGGATCCTTTGCATCTGAGACTTTGAGCCCTGCAAACTTGCTGGTGTTTTCCTTTAGAGTGCCTCCGTAGAACTCTTTTGCGTAGACTTCTTTTGTGGCTTCTTCGAGTTTTGGATCGTTTTGGTCCCGGATTTTGAACCTCTCGACTGCATCTTTTGCGGGAACTTCACCAAACCCGTCTGTTTTGATTATTGATATGGGCTTGATAGATTTAGCCTGTGATCCGAAAACCGGATCTTTATCTTTGATGTCTTCTAGCGCCTGATAGTCAAACGGCGCATGCGCAGGAACCGACATAACTATTCCGGTTCCGTTGTCGCTTTTGACAAAGCTTGCAGGAAACACAGGAACGGATTTTTCAAGTATGCTTACTGATTTTCCGACAAGATCCGAGCCGTCAATGTCTCCAAGCACCGAGACCTTCTTGTCAAGGAACTCCAGCTTCCTTGCGCATTCGGGACTGACTATCCATGTTTCGTCGTTTACTCGGACTTTTTTGTACTTGATTGACGGATTTATCCAGAGGTTTGTCACGCCAAAGATGGTTTCAGGCCGCAGCGTTGCAGTTGGCACTATCACACCGTCATGATGGAACTTGATTAGAATGTACTCTGTAAAGTCCGGCTCTACGTCTCCTAGCGTGTCGTGCTGCGAGACGGGGTTCTGGTCCTTTGGGCACCACCCTACTGGGTGGGATCCCTGTACTACGAGATTCATGCTTTTGAGCTTGCGGAACTGCCACTCGATGAATTTTTTGTAGACAGGATCTATCGTTGTAAACTCGCGCCTCCAATCAATGGAGTAGCCCATTTCGACCATTCCAAGCTTTATCTCCTCGTGAAAATAATCAGCTATCTTGACTGGCTCTACGAATTCCTTTATGGTTTCTTTAGGAACGTGGTAGAGTTTTTCAAAATTCTCTATTAGCTCCCTGTCTCCTTCTTGGACCCGTTTTGCCATGCCAAGAATCGGCGTTCCGGTATAGTGGAATCCCATCGGAAAAAGCGTGTTGTATCCACGCATGCGCAAAAACCTCGCGTGGACGTCGGCCAGCGTATACGTCCTGCCGTGGCCTATGTGCTGCGGCGAGTTTGGATATGGGTATGCTACTGTGATGAATTTTTTCTCTCTGGCGTCTGGCTCTGTCTCAAACTCCTTGGAGTGATGCCACTTGTCCCTCCACTTTTGTTCTATTTTGTTCCAGTCTATCATGAGTTCACTGTCTTTTTGATTAATAGCTCGGCATGTGCCAGCGCGTCTGCAATCTTTGTTGTGTCCTTTCCGCCTCCCTGCCCAAATCTCGCATCGCCGCCGCCAGAGCCGCCAAGCTTTGCGGCAAGCTCGCGGACAAGGTCTCCTGCCCCAAATATTTTTGAGGCCTGCTCTCCGGCAAAAACAATTATCCTGATTCCGGATCCTTTGACAACCAGAGCACAATATATCGCAAGGGGTTCTTGCCTGATTGCCTCTTCGCCCACTGCGATATGGAACTCCTCGTCCAACTCTTCGTCTATTATTGAATAAAACTTTACAGATCCAAGGCTCTTTGCGGACTCGATTGCATGTCTTGCGACAATTGCATTTGTCCTCTTGATGAGCTGCTTGTGTTTTTTCTTTGCGGCATCAGAGTCCATCATGGCATGCTCAAAGGACTTGAGGAGCTTTTCTCTGTTTGATCCTAGCGCACGTATTATTGTAGAGATGTCCAAGTGTTGTTTTTGCACGTATTCGATTGCGGCCTCGCCTGAGACAAACTCTAGTCTGACCACGCCGTCTTGGATTCTTTCCGACTTGGTGATCTTGATGAGGCCCAACTCGCCCGTTCTTTTAACGTGCGTTCCACCACAGGCCTCGACATCAAAGTCCTCAATTCGAACGATTCTTACCGATTTTACAGGCACGACTCCGCCCTGGTATATCCTAAATCCGAACTTTTGCTCGGCCTCGCCCCTTTCATATTCTTTGATGGTGACTGGATAGTTTTTTTGGATTATTCCGTTGGCAAACCTCTCAATTTTATGAACCTCGTCATCTGAGAGGCCTGAGTGGTGCGTGATGTCTATCCTACCATAGTCTTTTTCCTTGAATGCAGAGTGCTGCCATACCCAGGAGCCAAGCACGTTTCTAGCAGACGAATTTATTATGTGGGTACTAGTGTGGTGCTTTGTTATTCGCTGTCGTCTTGCTTGGTCGACTTCGCAGCTTACGTGGGCCCCCTCCTTTGGGGCAGCACCGCTGATCTCATGCAGTACGACGCTGCCGTGCTTTGTTACGTCTATGACATTGGCTCCGCCGATGCTGCCGTGGTCCGGCTCTTGGCCGCCGCCCCTTGCATAAAATGACGTCCTATCGAGTATTACAAACTTGTTTTTGAGCACCTTGAGCACCTTTGCGTCAAACTTCATAGGATCGTCTTTGTAAAACAGCAGATCTGTATCTGGTATCCCCACCAGATCAAACTCTTCGGATTCCTTCTTTTTTTCGGACTGGTGGAGCTCTGAGAGCTTGGTGTAAAAACTGTCAGGGATCTCCGGTATGACCTGATACTCTTTTAGATAGTCCGGCGTTACACCGTCCGATTCGTAGAGGCGAATCATGTCATCGACGTTGAGGGTTTTCTTTTGGTTCTTGAGGTTCTGGGCGATTTTTTCCATTCTTGACTTGGACTCGTGGTATCTGTCCACTTCGATGCCGATTATTGTCTTGACCTCTTGTCGGTACTGCTCCAGCTCAGGATACGTATTTTTGAGATAATCGATGTGAGTGTCGATTAGATCATCCAAGTCCAGCCTTAGGCCGAGCCTGTCGATTGTAGCCATGACTCTTCGAAGAATTATCCTGAGGTTGTATCCGCCGCCGACGTTGCTGGGCAGTGCCCCGTCGGAAATTGCAAAAATCAGGGTTCTTAGGTGGTCTGCAATCATGTATAGCCCCTCAAGCGGTGTGATCATCTTGGCGAGGTTTTGTTCTGTTAGGCCTGATGCTTTTACTGCTGCCTTTCTGACCTGTGAAAGATCATGGAATTTTTCAATGTTTTTTGCTATCTCAGTAAAGTATCTGGTGAGAACTTGCGAGTCGGCATCGACCCCTGTCTTCTGGAAGAGCTTTTGCGTTATCGGCCCAAAACAGCAATCATATGCAGTGGGAGTGCCCATCGTAATCCACGCAAATCTCTCTAGGCCTGCGCCCATGTCGATTATCTTTTGGTCAAGAACGGTGTGCTTTCCAAGCTCGCCCTGAAACTCTGTAAACACGGCGTTTCCAAGCTCCAGTCCACGTACATAGAACTCAAGCGAAGACCCAAAAGATCCTCCCCCGGCCCAGACATCCTCCACAAAGACTATCTCGTTTTTGTTTATCCCGAACGCGTCAGTCAATAGCCGAAAATCAAGGTCAACGCATTCGTCCTTCCAGTATCCCTTTTTGTTTGGAATGCTGTGCTGGCCGATCATGCAAAAGCTGGAAAAATGCCTTCCGGTGACGCCGACGTTTTCAATGTCTTTGAAGCGAAGGCATGTCTGCGGCACAACGAGCGGGTTTGCAGGAAACTCAAAAACAACCTTTGAGCCCATCACTCGCTGAAAGTCTACGATAGATGCGATTGTAAAGTACAGGTCGTCCCGCCACCTGCACACCACTGGATACCTGCTGATGGAGGCGTGGCCATTTTCTATAAAAAACGACTCGACCTGCTTCCAGGCATTTGTGTAGTCAAAGCGCTTTGAGGTTGGTGGGTTTCCGATAAACGAATATGTGTCATCTGAATGATCTGGGCACGCGTTTCTGCCCGAATCCAGTGTCCAAAAAAATCTCTTGCAGGTCACACACGACTTGCGCACAAAGCCCTGCGCCACTCCCTC
>CAZITM010000001.1:11439-51341 GCA_964542205.1 uncultured Candidatus Nitrosotenuis sp. | reverse complement strand
CCCTGCTCTGTAAAAAGCCTGACGTTATAGTACCTGTCAGGTTCTGATGAAAACTTGGCAAGAATGTCCTCTTTATTCATCTTCTGAGACTCAGCATGACCAATATTAAGGACTATTGCTGTCAAAAATTAAATAGACTGCAAAGTGCAGCTTTGTCATGTTCGGCCGCAAAAAGGGACTGGAAGAAGGCAGCTACGTCTTTGCATCAAAGCCGGACGGCGAATATAGAAACATAATAGTCGGCGTGGTAACCGGAATCGATGGCTCAAAAATCGGAGTCAGCGGACTTCTGATCAATCCGGCAGGCCTCAAAAACAAAGTCTCTCAGGGAAAGGCAGGGCCGCAATCTGTAGAAATTCTCAAAAACCCCACTCCGGAAAACTGCATCCTTGCCTTCGTGTATCGTACAGAACACGACACGTTCAATGAGGTCTTGGATCTTAACGAAAACAAGGTGATCCAAATTCCTCCAAAATTATATTCAGTGCTTGATGGCTGGATAAGAGAATCACTATCTGAGATGCTCAACCATGTCCTGTCGCTTCCGGAAGGCCCAGAACGGGATCAGGCAAAACGTGCCCTAAGACAAAGAATGGACACACTTTACGACAAGAACCTAAAGCAGAACCTCTACTCTGTCTGCCGAAGTTTGAAGATCCTTAACTAGACGGTATAGTTTTTATTATCCTCAAAAAACAGTCACGATACAATGGAATACGTTTACGCCGCATTGATGTTGCACAAACTCAAGAAGGAGATTAACGAAGCTAACATTACTAATATAGTAAAGGCAAGTGGCGCAGAAGTAAGCGAAGCCCAAGTAAAGGCGCTTGTTTCAGCACTTGCAGATGTTAATATCGAGGATGCAATCAAAGCAGCCCCAGTGGCGGTTGCAGCAGCACCGGCAGCAGCGGCAGCGCCAGCAGCAGGCGGAGCCGAGCCAAAGAAAGACGAAGCTGCAGCAGCAAAATCCGAAGAAGCAGCAATGGAAGGACTTTCTTCGCTATTCGGCTAAACTCTAGCCAAAAATTTTCATTTTTACCTTTATCAAACTATGGCGAAAAGACCTCCGGGCTTGTCTAGTAGTTCACCTTAATTATGATGACATAATTTCAATTCTAGTTGGCTGAAATCTCGTTTGTCTTCCTCATCTATGTCTTTGACCTCTTTGGGACTATGGCGTTTGCAGTTACTGGTGCCTTTAAGGCAATAGAGCACAAGTCCGACATCGTCGGAATCATCATTCTCTCAATAATTACAGGCGTTGCCGGCGGGACGATCCGCGACATCATAATAGGCAGGTTCCCGCCAAACTCCATCTCCGATCCCACGTATGTGGGAATATCGGTTGCGTCTGGTGTAGCGCTATTTTTCCTGTATCCTCACCTCCAAAAACACTGGAACGTCTTTTTGAAATTTGACGCCATAGGCCTCGGCGTATTCTCAATAACTGGAGCCACATTCGCATACAATGTCTTTGGCCTCAACTTTTTGGCAATATCGTTCGCAGGAATACTTACCGCGGTGGGTGGCGGAATACTCCGAGACGTCTTTGTAAACGAGATCCCGTTCATCTTTGTAAAGGAACTATACGTTACGGCAAGCTTTGTCGGCGTGATTGTGTTTTATGGCCTGCTTGCTGGAGGCGTGCCATTATTTGCAGCATCAATAATTGGGATAGTTGTCACTACTGGTACGAGACTGGTGGCAATGAAGTATAACTGGAACCTGCCAAGAGCCAGAGAAAGATAATTTAGGCTGGGGTGTAGCCCTTTGCCTTTGAAGCAAGTGATTGCGCTTGGGCGTTTGCCTTTTGCAAAATCTGCTCCTTGGTGTCGTCCGTGACATATCCTGCCTCGACTGCGACGGCACGCGCACTTTGTGCTGCCTTTGCAATGATTTGTTTTATGTTGTCTGCGGTTATGTAAGCTGCCTCTATTGACAGCGAGATGGCTTCTTGGTGAGCCTGGGCAAAGAGATTTCGGTACTTGTCCAAGTCGATTATGAGCTCTTCTCGCTTGTAATGTGTGCCTTCTTCGAGTGCTGCATCGAGCAGTATTCCTGCCTCGACTGCCTTTATGTCGAGCTTTTGCAGTAGCGTGGCAAGCTTCTCACTGACTACTCCGCCCTTTTTGACAGGCGTGGTGTCTTTGGTAATCCATATGGTTCCCTGGTCTATCTTTGTTGCAATGCCGGCTTCTTTGAACTCGGTAAGCATCGGGCCTGGTGCAATGCCAGTGTTCTTTGCTGGGACGACAACGTCGACACTTGCAATGTCTCCGCCTCGGGCAAACATCATTATCTTGTTTTTTCCAAGCAATACATTTAGCTTAAACGGCGACATGTTTGTGAACATCAAAACACACTGGCCTGTCAGAGACTCGATCATCTTTGAGATTCCAGGTACGTTAAGTGTTGCAAGGGCCTTCTTTGCTACTTTGTCCTTTATGCTGATGACTTTGACTTCGCCTAGGAATTTCTTGCGCAGTGGTAAAAGTTGGGATGATCTGACCTTTTCCATTCTGACGAGTGCTGTTACTTTGTATTTTTTTGGGAGCTCCTGTAGCTGCTGGTACATCTGCACTTTCTTTTGAGGATATGCCGTTCTGTTTTGGTGCATTTACTTTCTTGCCTGCTGTACTTGTTTGATTGGTTTTCCCATGGATGTCTTGACTATCACTCTTCTGATGTTCCTGTCGCCGCTTGGCAGCTTCTTCTCTACTGCTGCCAAGATAGCATGCGCGTTTGCCGCAAGGTCTGCATCAGACATGGACTCGTCTCCTATCTTGCATGAAATAGAAAGTGAGTTTTTCACCTTTACCCGAATTGATGATCTGAATCTTTCCAAAAACGAATCGATTGGTGCGTTGAACGGAACTGGCACAGGCATCTTCCCCCTTGGGCCAAGGAGCTGGCCGAGGACTTTACCTACAGTTGTCATAAGCTGGGTGTCTGCCAAAAAGAAATCATAATTGTTGATGAATTTACGGGCCTGGCGCTTGTTTGCTGCCATGCTGTTTATCTCATCTCCGCTAAGCACGCGATCGGCATTTGCATTCTTTGCCTTGAGGCCCATGTCGCCTCCAGCCATTACGCAAACCGTAGTTGGGCTGGTGAGCTTTTTAGGAAGCTGGATTGTTTCGTTCATAGCAAAGCCTTTTTTGACATCAATGTCCTTTAGGATGATGTACAGTTCGACTGTCTGCTTGAACTTGCGTTCCTTGTCGGTGGTCTTGGCCTCGCCGATCATCTTTACTAACTCTGCTTCGCTAATCAACGGAGTCACTCCGATGATGCCTATTTAAAATCGTTTGTTGCCTGCCAAAGAAAATATTGTGGAAATTGTAATTTTTTGCAAATTGCAACTACTGCTTTCTAGTATCTACAATTTATCACGCCTAAAATTAAGATTTATTAACATAAAACCAGTTATCACAAAGTCATGCACAAGCTAGATGAACTTGATATGAAACTGCTCTTTGAGCTTACTCGAGATGGAAGCATATCGGTTCCAAATCTCTCAAAAAAGATGGGCATAAACGCGTCTGTTCTATACAGCCGAATCAAGAGACTCACAAAAAAGAAGCTGATAAAAAAATTCACCATTCTAGTTGACGAGGCCCAGCTTGGGATTGGAGTCAAAGCAACAATAGGAATCAACAGGGATCCGAAGCTAAAGGACCAGATTCACAAACAGCTTCTGCAAACGCCGGAGATTGTGTCTATTTCCGAGGTAACTGGCAGGTTTGACATAATGGTCGGAGTTCACGCAGAAAACCTAGAAAAACTTCACACAATAGTAATAGACAAGATAGGCAAAATAGAAGGAATTCAGAGCACAGAAACATTTGTCGAACTACAGAAAACGGACAAAGAACCTTCTTATCTGATCGCCAAATAATTACTGGAATTTAGAGTCCCATTTTCCGGCATTTACGTCAGCAGTAAACTCTTTTGGGTGCTTGCCCTCTATTTTTATTCCGAGTGAAACACAGGTGCCGGCCACTTCTTTTGCCACTGACTTTACCGAGCTTGCATACGACGATTCTAGCTTTGCCTTTGCAACCTTGACAATAGAATCAACTTTGATGTCTGCAACCCACGTAGCTCCAGTTGTTCCAGAACCCTTCTGGATTCCGGCCTCCTTTAGCAAGAGTGCTGCAGCCGATGGGATTCCGACGATTACTTCCCATTTCTTTGTCTTGGTGTTTACCGATACCGTGACTGGAACCTTCATTCCCTCAAAATCCGCCGTTCTCTGGTTTATGGTGTTGATTATCTCCATAATGTTTACACCCAATGGCCCAAGCGCCGGACCTAGAGGCGGACCTGCAGATGCCTGTCCTCCAGTTACGAGTGCAGAAATGGATTGTGTATCGGACATGTTGTCGCTTTTTGACGTGAAGATTTAATCCTTACTAAGCGGTGGATATTTTGAGATAGTTAGTATCTACAGTTACTGGAAGCTGATATGGCGCATCCAGAAGAATTACGGTCGCTTCCTGTTTGTCGTTGTCGACTCGGGTGACCGTCGCCTTCATGCCCTTGAATGGACCGCCGATTATCTCTACTACGTTATCAATCGCTATTTGAGGGGCAGTGCTCTTTGTGATGAGGTATCCCTCTATGTCTTTAAAGTCGAGCTCGCCTCGGAGCTGGCCCCGTATGTGCCTTATTCCCTGCAATGCGTCAAAAGCGGCATTTGCGTCCTTTGCCTCGATTACAATGTATCCTTTGAGATTATCAACTAAAAGAACCGACAAAAGATTGATCTTGTTTGTCTTTATCTTGTTTTGTAAGAGGTTCATTACGACTTTTTCCTGACCTCCAGTGGTTCTAACTGCAAAAAGGTGCGGCTTTACTTCTTGAGACAATTCCATCTACTTAAAGACTGCAAATACAAACTGAATTATAAATCCAATCGTTCCAATCGAAGCGACACCCAACAAAACCAGCCTGAGGTGTTGCATATAGTCCTCCTTGTCGGATTTCTTGGCAAGCTTCAGGGTGTTTGCCATGTTCTTTACGGTCATCTTCAAGTCCATTGCTGGAAGTTAATAAAGTGTCCTTATATCTCTTAGGACATGGAACTGTTAGTGGCATACGAAAAAGACCCCGCAGGCCGCAACATGGCAAACTTTCTCTCACAACAAATGGAAAAGGACGGCGAGATCTTTCGCGGAAAAAATTTTGATCTGGCAATAATACCGTCGCCTGCCATCTCCGCGGATTGGCTTGAGGAAAAATATCACTATGACGGATTTGTCTTTTTGTCAAAACACGCCGCACAGTCTGGCGAGCTTGCGTTGACGTGCCACAGTACTGGCAACTTTGCCGATGCCCAGTTTGGAGGAAACAAAAGGCAGGTAGCAGTCCCGCACCCGGATCTGCAAAAAGCCTACTTGCAAAAGCTTTGGCAAAACAGAAAGGATTTCTCAGAATTCCAGATAACGATCGAGGCAACACACCACGGCCCGACGGCGCTCTCAAAACCCGCACTGTTCATTGAGATCGGCACCACGGAAAAACAGTGGACAGATAAAGCACTTTGCGACTCTGTCGCAAAACTAGTCCTGGATGTAGTGTCTAAGCCTCTAAAACCAAACCCCGTGGCAATCTGCTTTGGTGGGACTCACTATCCGGAAAAGTTCACAAACGAGCTGCTGCATGGAAAACACGCACTCGGAACGGTCGTGCCAAAACACGCACTAGAGTTTTTAGACGAAGAGCTTTTCTCCCATATCTTACATCGGAACAGGCGCGCAAAGACGGCGCTTCTTGACTGGGCAGGCCTTGGGCCGCACAAACAAAAAATACTTGATCTGCTGAAAAACACCGGTCTTGAGGTGGTAAGACTTTGAATGATCTTGATAGGCGTGTCTACAAAAAACTGCTCGAGGTTCCAAAGGGCAAAGTGACAACATATGGCGAGTTGGCAAAGGCAGTGGGACTCAAAAACGGGCAGAGGCTAATAGGCAAAATTATGAACAGAAATCCGTTCCCCGTAATCATACCGTGCCACCGTGTGGTAAAATCCGACGGTACTGTCGGCGGATATTTTTACGGCGACAAGGTCAAAACCAAAATGCTCTCAGATGAGGGAGTTGCAATACACAACGGTAAAGTGAAAAACTGGGAAAAATCGGTCTTTAGGTTTTAGACTTTCTGTGCGCCTTTATCTCCTCAATGAGGCTTCTGAGGTGAGCTATGTTTCTTACCGTGTTTCCTCCTATCTTGCGGTATAGATTCCAAAATTCCGGATTTGTTATCTCTTTTCTGTCCTTTGCGACCTTTAATCTGTGACGCAGTGCGCGGGTTCTCATTACATACACCTCTTTTTTGCCTACGCGCGCACCCTTCCTTCCTTTCTTGGAGCCGGTAGTCGTTCCGCGCTTTCCTTTTTGCAATTTTTTGTATTTTGCCCTGCCGCGGGAAGTTCCCTTTGCTGGCTTGATTGTAATTGCCCCAGAAGTGATTAGGCTCCTGATGTTTTGTCGGGTGATTGCGTCTGCAATATCGTCTGATCTTTCAGGATCGAACTTGATCCTGCTTTGCCCTACTCCGACTACCCTGGATACCAGACGTTTTTTGGTCTTAAGATTTACTACCACTTGTTCTCACTCGCGCATTAAAAATTTTGAATTTCTTTTCGATTGCTTTTGTGACTATTTCAAGCCTCTTCTTTTTACCAACACCGTGCGCTATTCTTACGCCGTCTGTCTTTGGATCAAGTTTCTGCAAATCCGCAATGTTGTGAATTAGATTATCTGTAAATCCAGATGGATGCAGGCCACGTGCCAACTTTGGGCCGCCGTAACCGACCTTGACCAAACCAGGTCTTCCTCGAAACTTTTGCCTTCGTTGGTGGTTGTCTATTCCCTTTGGCTTTCTCCATGCAAGGCCAACTCGCTTGTATCTCCAGCTTTCCTGTCTTACAAAGTCCGGCCTGTGCTCTGAGATCTTTTCTCGAAGTGCAAGTTTTTCCTTATTTATGGTCAACAAAATGACTCTTAGATTTTACAATAAATAGGTTTACTTGGCGATCAACTATCATAGGGCAAGAGATAATAATAAAGCCAAATCGTCTCTGATTGTTCAATGAACGCATTATGTTCCTTGATTATGGTGTAAAAAATGACTGATACAAAAACGACCCTTACTTCCAAGTTTGTCTCGCAAATAGACACATTTGGAATCAAACCATCAAAGATTCACAGAAACCTAAGCCCTGAAAAACTAGTCGAGGCCGCAGTCCAGAGAAACGAGGGAATGCTGACCACTACGGGCTCGCTTGCGGTAAAGACAGGCAAGTACACAGGCAGGTCTCCTGACGACCGTTACATCGTAGATGACGACGAGACCCATGACAACGTAGACTGGGGAAAGGTAAACCATCCGTTTCCAATTGACAGATTTGATAAGATATTTGAAAAGATGAAAAAATTCGTAGAGGGAAAGGAGATCTTTGTCTTTGACGGCTTTGTCGGGGCAAGTAGAGAAAACCGGCTCGCAATACGGGTGATAAACGACCATGCGTGGCAAAGTCTCTTTGCAAGACAGCTCTTTGTCAGACCGTCAGCTGCGGAACTTGATGAACACGAACCAGAATTTACTGTAATGTGCATAAATGGATTCGAGGCAATCCCTGAAGTGGACGGCACTGCATCGAATGTCTTCATCTTGATCAACATGACAAAAAAACTCGTACTCATCGGTGGAACAAGCTATGCCGGCGAAATGAAAAAGTCAATGTTCACAGTGATGAACTATCTTTTGCCAAAAAGGGGGATCTTTCCAATGCACTGTTCTGCGAACATCGGCAAAAACGGAGACACTGCACTCTTCTTTGGCCTTTCCGGCACGGGCAAGACATCGCTTTCTGCAGATCCGAACAGAATGCTTATCGGTGACGATGAGCATGGCTGGTCAGACAGTGGCGTCTTTAACTTTGAGGGGGGCTGCTATGCAAAATGCATCAACCTAAACCAAGAATCTGAGCCGCAAATCTGGAACGCAATAAAGTCAGGTGCAGTCTTGGAAAACGTGGTAATTGACAGGCAAACGCTCAAGCCAAACTTTGACGATGGCTCGCTGACAGAAAACACGCGGGCCGCATATCCACTGGAATACATTCCGACGGCAATCTTTCCAAGTGTAGGCGGACATCCTAAGGTGATCATATTTCTGACAGCTGACGCGTTGGGTGTATTGCCGCCGCTATCTAAGCTCACAAAGGAAGGAGCAATGTATCACTTTATGTCAGGATACACAAGCAAGCTGGCGGGAACAGAAAGGGGAATCAAAGAACCAAAAGCGACATTTTCTGAGTGTTTTGGGGCTCCGTTCATGCCAAGGCCTGCGTCCGTCTATGCAAATCTTTTAGGAGAAAAAATACGAAAACACAGCACCATAGTGTACCTAATCAACACCGGCTGGTCTGGTGGACCATATGGAGTGGGAAAGAGAATTAGTATAAAACACAGCAGATCTATGGTTACCGCGGCACTTACCGGCGCGCTAGACATTGTAAAATACAGACACGACGATCTGTTCAACTTGGATGTTCCTACCGAGTGCCCAGGAGTTCCGCCAGATGTACTTGATCCAAAGACGACATGGCAAGACAAAGACGCATACGACCTTTCTGCAAAAAAACTCGCACAAATGTTCGTCGATAACTTTAAAAAATTTAAAAACGTCTCGCCAGAAATAATAGTCGCCGGCCCAAAGGCCTAGTCACTTTTTTCTGATCACAAGACCTACTGCGGCGACAATCCCGGCAACTATGAATATTATTGCGAGCTGCTGTCCTGGGATGCCAATGTCTGGCGTGGCCTGTTCCGAACTTGGGACATGTACCGTTATGGTGTTGTAGATGCTGGCTGTTTCATTTTCTGATTTTACCTCTGCCTGGATCCAGTAAGTGCCGGCCTCTCGCACAAAGACCGGTTTGGAATTTGCAGGTATTAGAGAAACACTATCTACCAGTCTAGAATCCGAATCAAAAACCGAGACCTTGGCATACGACCATTCTTTTTGCGAATCTATCGAAAAGTCTAGGCGGCCCAAACTCTCGCTGACGTTTACTGACCCATCGGATATTCTCAGCAAAACCGGCACGTGGTAAGTGGTGTTACCATGAATAATTGAAATCATTCCTTGGTAGCTGCCCCTGTCTTGACCTTGCAGCGTTGCCTTGATTTGGAGCGTATTACCTTCAATGGAGTAAGCAAACTTGGTCGAGTTTTGCTCAACGTTGACGTCAACTAGGATATCTTCGTTTGACCCGCCGATGGTCTTTAGCTTAATGTCCACGGTCTGAGTTTTAGCAAATGGTGAAAGATCAAAAATAGCATACGGCGGGTCAATTATCATGTTTGCATTAAAAGCCTTCGTTATGTTTAGCCTGCCGGTTCCACTGATCTCCTGCGTAAAGCGCGTTCCATATGTATCAGAAATCGGATCTGCTGTGGTGGAGATGATGGACGAGATCTCCTGCGGGCTCAG
The DNA here is from genome assembly GCA_964542205.1 of uncultured Candidatus Nitrosotenuis sp. Lineage (GTDB taxonomy): Archaea > Thermoproteota > Nitrososphaeria > Nitrososphaerales > Nitrosopumilaceae > Nitrosotenuis. The sequence continues at coordinate 41,834 of CAZITM010000001.1, read as the reverse complement.
CGACGGATTTTTTTGCAAAAGTATGGCTGCTGCACCAGATACATGTGGAGCGGCAAAACTCGTGCCACTTGTGAGATTGTATCTCCCAAAAAGCGTAGTAGTGTTAACAAAAACGCCTGGCGCTACAAGGTCTGGCTTGATATAAAACGGCGAAACTGGACCACGTGAGCTGAAAAACGAGACAAAATCTGGGTGGTAAAACGCATTGATGGTTCCAACTGTTTTGTTTTCAAGCATTGCCTTTAGCGCCAACCCATCCTCGCCAGACATGGAAACTGCCGGAATAGTCGGCCTGTAGCCGGGGCCCTCTACCTTGTTGTTGAGATCCCCGAGAAATATTCCTGGACCGTTGTTGAAAATGATCACTGCCTTTGCGCCGGCAGCTGCGGAATTTTTCTCCTTTTCAGAAAAATACACCAACTCGTCCTTTTTATCACTTCCGCGCTCCACTAGCAGAATCTTTTCACGTGCATCTACATCCCTAAGATCCGCCTCGCGGCCGTAATTGCCAAAGACAATCTCGCTTGTAATTGGAGCTGCAAGCCTCTCGGTTCCAACCATAGGGAGAACCTCAATGCGTTTTCCATCTATCTCAAATGTGGCAACAAGACTTGCCGTGAGGTTATTGTACGTGGCACCAACCGTTATCGCATGCGGATCTCTTCCGGGACTGCCTATTGTTCCAAGATCTGGGCCGCTATTTCCAGCAGCTGCAACTACCACAACTCCTTTTTGTACGGCATCGTCTATGGCGTCATCGATTCTATCATTTGTTCGGTTTACCCCTAGACTTATGTTGATGATGTCCGCGCCATCCAGAACGGCGCGCTGGATTGCCTTTACTATCAAATCCGAAGAAACAGAATTTCCAGTAGCCGAAACGCGGTATGACAAAATTTTTGCCTTTGGCACCACTCCCTTTAGGTCTCCATCTGCGGCAATTATCCCGGCGACCTCCGTTCCATGTCCATTTGTATCGAGTGGAGAGTCATCATTTTCAACAAAGTCAAAACCGCCTACAACTTTTCCATCAGAACCAAACCCAAAAAGATCCGGATGGTTGTAATCTACACCGGTATCGATTATGGCTATCTTGATTCCATTTCCGTCATACCCAAGACTGCGGGGATGCTGCACGCCTACATATTTACTGCTTTTGTCCAGCTGTATCTCAAGTGGTGGGTCATCTTGGACTTTTTGCGTTGCCAGCAAAACTCCGGCCGCGACAAGAACAAAGCAGAAAATTAATTTTGATAGCAATCACATCGGAATATCTAGCAATGTAATTTATAAAAAGCGAGCGGGAAGACCCGAACCCTTCGGGGTCGGGATGAAAGCGAGCTCACCTCGGATCAGCTGCGAATTTGACGAATGCGTTTAATCCGACATATGTGATGAGCCTGCAATGTCAGAGCTAGACAAAATGGAAGACGGTCGTAACCACGATACAGTCCTGTACCTGAGATCATGTAAAGCCGAAACAGGACTGGGCCGGACATATTACCGCAGGGACTGCGGGAATTCACGCCTGCAGAGATCAGAAGCTCAGTCTTTGAAGCAGCAAGCCACAGGCTTTAGCGAGTGGTAGTTCACCCTTACACATAAACCACCTCGCAAGTGTTAAATTATGAAAAGCAGGCAAGCCCTACATGGGAAAATACACACTTCCCGAAGTACCATATGCTTATGACGCGCTAGAGCCACACATAGACGCAAAAACGATGGAAATTCACCACACCAAACACCACCAAGCGTACACAAACGGACTAAATGATGCCTGGGATAAGCTTCCGGCAGATCTCCAAGGAAAGGATCTGCTAGATGTCCTTGCAAACATAAACTCCGTGCCAGATGCCGTGCGTGGCGCAATTAACTTCCACGGCGGGGGATATGACAACCACCGACTATTTTGGAATAACATGAAGCCAAATGGCGGAGGTCAGCCCGGTGGGGCAGTGGCAGACGCAATCAAAAAGACATTTGGAGACTTTAACGCGTTCAAAGAACAATTCTCAACAAAAACAACCGCAATCCAAGGAAGCGGCTGGGGCTGGTTGGTGTTCAACCCAAAATCAAAGGGCGTAGAATACAAATCAATGCCGAACCAGACTAGTCCAAGAACCGAAGGACTGGTTCCACTACTGGGACTGGATGTTTGGGAACACGCATACTATCTCAAATACCAAAACAGGAGAGCTGACTATGTTGGCGCCTGGTGGAACGTTGTAAACTGGGACGAAGTAGACAAGCGCTACTCTAAAGCCAAATAACTCTTCCCTTTTTGTTTGTCATTACAGCCAGACATTTCTGATTTTTCCTTTTGTGCCAATCGCAAATGCTACTTCATCCCAAGTGGGTGGAAAATCAACTGGAGTCTGGGAGAAACCATTGGCGGAATAAATATCGTCAAGTGCGGAAAAACACTGTCTGTCATGTTTTTTTGTGCTGATGCACCCACTATGACCTGGGCCTGACAAATTTGCCGGATTTTTTTGTGGCCACTAAATTTGGCCTACAATGCATTTATACACATCTGAAACATTGTTTGTGTAAATGAGCGAAGAACAAGCCCAACAACTTCTTTACCAAATGCAAGTGCTTGAATCTTTTGCAGCAAGCCTCGACCAGAAGGAGGCGGCAATACTCAATTTTCTGCGAGAGGCAATAGCATCGATTGACTCCATACGCGGAATAATGCAAAACCCGCAGGCCGACTCGCTTGTCCCCGTGGGTCTTGGAACATACATAAAAGCAAACCTTACGGCAAACTCTAAAATCCTAATCGATGTAGGTGCTGGGATCACGATTGAAAAAGACTATGACTCTGCAATCAACCACCTCGAGTCCAGAATCAAGGAGCTCCAGGTCGCCCTAAATGACACGGCCGCACAGAAACACGAGGCCATGATGCGCCTGGAGCAGCTAAAACAGCACATGAACAGTCTCATGCAGGCTGCAAGCACTTCCCAACAGTGAGTGATTTTAATGTTCGATAAACTACGAAATGCCTTTTCGAGTGTAGCTAAAAACCTCAGCGAAAAGGAGTTAAAGGAAAGCGACATCGACGATGTTTTGTTTCAGCTGGAACTGTCATTAATGGAATCCGACGTCGCAACCGAGGTGATCGACTCCATAAAGTCTGATCTGAAAAAGAAGCTCATTGGAACATCTGTAGACAAAAAAGAAATCGAGGCGTTTGTCAAAAATAACCTGATCCAAATCATCTCAGATCTGTTTGATGCGGCAAGCCATACTGACATCTTAGAAAAGATACGCTCGCAAAAAAGCTCCGGCGAGCCATGTGTAATATTGTTTGTTGGAATAAACGGCACGGGAAAAACCACGACGCTTGCCAAGCTGGCCCATCTGATAAAGGAAAACAAGTTTTCAGTAGTCATTGCTGCCGCAGATACGTTCCGGGCTGGTGCAATAGAACAGCTAAAAGAACATGCAAACCGGCTCAACATCAAGATAGTTGCGCAAAACTATGGTGCGGATCCCGCCGCAGTTGCAAGGGATGCAGTCCTTTATGCCAAGTCGCACAAAATCGACTGCGTTCTAATTGACACTGCGGGAAGGATGCAAACAAGCAAAAACCTCATGGAGCAGATTGAAAAAATTACCAAGGTCGTCAAACCCGACCTGAAAATCTTCGTAGGTGACTCTTTGGCAGGAAACGATACCGTAAACCAAGCTCGGGAGTTCTTCCAGCATACTGCGTTTGATGGTGCCATACTGACCAAAAGCGACGCCGACGCAAGGGGTGGCGCAGCGCTATCTGTTGTCAAAATTACGGCAAAGCCCGTGCTGTATGTGGGCGTAGGCCAAGAATATCCTGACCTTAGGCCGTTTGACAAGGCTTTGTTTTTAGAGACAGTTTTCGGTGTTGTTCCACAACCAAAGATGGCGCAAAACGAAATCATACCACAGCCAAAAACCGAACTAAAACAAGAACCAAAGGCAGAGAAAAAACCTGAACCAAAAATAGAACCAATGCCAGAGATGGAAACTGTACTAAAACTGGCCCAAACAGAACAAAAACAAAAGACGGAGCAAAAAGCCGAACTCAAAGAACCAGAGCAAAAAACCTCGGATCCTTTTGAAGGCATCAATGACAAGGATATATCAGCATATGCTGAGATGTATGGTGTCCCGCCCCCAGAAACCGATGGCGAGGCGTTTGCGTTAGGAAAGAAAATCAGGAAATGGATAGAAGACGGCCGACCAAAACCAGACCAACAAGAAGAAAGGAAAAAACAAGAGATTGCAAAAGCGCCTCAGGAAAACAAAGTTAAAGAGGATAAAAAGGAAAAACCAAAGAAAGGGCTTTTCGGATGGATGAGAAAATGATCAAAACCAAAGATGTCTTGACTCTTGGAGAGCTGGATAAAAAAGAGATACAGGCAGTTCTGGACCTTGCAATAAAACTAAAAAAAGATTTCAAAAAAGGAGTCTCAAAACCACTGCTCAAAAACAAAACACTGGCTATGATATTTCAAAAACCATCAACACGAACCCGCGTAAGCTTTGAAACTGGAATGTTCCAGCTTGGAGGACATGCGATAAACCTAACATCACAAGACATCCAGATGGCCAGGGGTGAGACCATCGAAGATACTGCAAGGACGCTGTCGAGATACGTCGATGTCATAGTGGCGCGAGTCTACGAACACTCGACAGTAGAGATGCTAGCAAAAAACGCAAGCGTCCCTGTGATTAACGGCCTTTCAAATTCTTTTCATCCGTGCCAGATATTGGCAGACCTGATGACGATAAAGGAAAAGAAAACAAAACTTGACGGCCTCAAGCTTGCATGGATAGGGGACGGCAACAATGTCTGTAATTCGATGTTATATGGGTGCGCCAAAGTCGGAATCTCAGTATCTGTTGCTACACCTAGTGGATTTGCGCCAAACGACAAGGTGGTAAGGGAGTGCAAAAAGCTAGTCGATGTCACCATCACACAAGATCCACAAAACGCAGTCAAGGGCGTAGACATCGTTGCAACCGATACGTTTGTGTCTATTCACGACGATCCAAAACGTCTCAAAAAGTTCTTTCCGAAATATCAGGTCAACCCCTCACTAATGGCAAGAGCAAAGAAAAACGCGATTTTCATGCACTGCCTGCCAGCAAAACGGGGACAGGAGGTAACGGCGTCGGTAATAGACGGAAGGCAGTCAGTTGTCTGGGATGAGGCGGAAAATCGACTACATTCTCAAAAAGCACTACTCGCGTCCCTTTCTATCTAACGTTTAGTCTCGTGTCTCGTACATAACACATTTCTAGAAACACCTAGCACAACCTCTCTGTATTTTTTAACTGCTTCATTGCTTCACCTTGTAGTGCGTCGGGCCTGAGCCATAGGTCTTGTAGATGCACTTCCATACCTTTGTACGAGATGTTTCATACTATAAGGTAACTAGTTATTATAAAACAATCAGCAATTGCGGTTCACTGATTTTATGGTATGGATTATTTGGGAAAATGGTAGTAATGATAACTTCTGAGAGCAGATGGTTCGAACGTTTATAAAACATCTGAAAAATTCAAGCAATATTACAATGGCATACTCAACCATACTGCGACGACTGCGTCAGGAAAAAACCAACTACAAAAAGCGTAAGCTGATGCTATTGAGCAGACAGGACTTTGTCACAGTCCAGATTTCAAATGAAAATACTCTAGTTCAAATCCATAAACCGCAAATGACTGGCGACAAGGTGATCGCATCGGCACATTCAAGATTTCTCATAGCAAAAGGTTGGAGGGGCTCAAGAAAGAATGTGCCTGCGGCATATCTGACAGGATACCTTGCGGCAAAAAAGGCACTGGCCGGCGGAATAAAAGAGGTCATCATGTATAGCGGTACGAGAAGGTATACCCAAAGAATGGCAGCTGCACTAAAGGGAGCAATAGATGCAGGTCTTCAAATCCCGGCAGACAAAGAGGCACTCCCATCAGTCGAAAGAATTTCCGGACAGCATCTCAAGGTAAAAAACGATATCGCAAAAATAAAATCAGCAATAGACAGCGAGGTCAAGTAGCGATGAGCCAAACGAACCACGAAAGACAAAGATCGGACAGACGACCTCCGCGAAAGGAAGAAGAAATATGGATTCCAAGGACCGAGCTCGGCAAAAAGGTTGCAGACGGAACGATCACGTCAATGGACGAAATTTACTCTAACGGATTAAGAATTCAGGAAGCAGGCATAATCAAAAAATTACTGCCGGATCTAAAAAGCGAAGTCATAGATGTCGGAATGGTGCAGACCATGACGCCAAACGGCCAGCGAACCAAGTTCAAAGCGATGGTGGCGGCAGGAAACGAAAATGGCTGGCTCGGAATAGGCCAAGGAAAATCAAAACAAATGCGAATAGCAATAGAAAAGGCAACAACTAATGCTTATCTCAATGTAAGCCCAATCAAGCTGGGCTGTGGAAGCTGGGAATGCAGGTGCGACCAGTCCCATTCCGTACCGTTCAAGGTTCGCGGAAAAGGCGGCAGTGTTGTAGTGGAGATAGTACCGGCACCAAGGGGACTTGGACTTGTAGCTGGAGGAAAAATAAGGAACCTGCTGAGGCTCGCAGGACTTAAGGACGCATGGACCACGGCAAAAGGCTCGACTGCAACAATGAACTCTACATCAAAAGCAGTCTTGGAGTGCCTAAGGCAAACATTTAGCCAGGGTTGATGAGAAATGGCAAAAACATATCTTGTTGTTAGAATGAGCGGACAGATTAACGTCCCACACTGGGCCAAAACCACACTGAAACTCCTAAAACTGGACAAAAAGTTCCGGGCAACGATCATCCCAGTAAAAGAAAACACAAACGGCATGCTAGACGCAGTAAAACACTACGTGTCATGGCAAGAGGCCGATCCAGATATCACAAAGGAGCTCCTAAACAAAAAGGGCAGAAAGGAAGGATACAAAAAAATTACAAACGAGGACGTAACGAAGCTCGGCTTTAAGACAATCGACGAGCTGGCAACGTCCGTTTCTGAGGGCAAGATCTCTTTGAATAAAATCAAACCGATCAAGCCTTGGTTTGCATTATCTCCGCCAAAACACGGATTCAGACGGAGCACAAGAAAGACCTATGGTGAAGGTGGTGTACTGGGACAAAACAAAGACCTAGTTGAGCTTGTCAGGAGAATGATTTAGCTTGGCAACAAGACTTCGAAAGACAAGAAAGTTCAGGGGATCCCGGACCCACGGCTGGGGACAGATCGGCCAGCACAGAGCAAGTGGTCACAAAGGCGGCCTTGGAAAAGCAGGAATGCACAAGCATTTGTTCAGCTCGCTGCTCAAATACGATCCCGATCACTTTGGCCATGATTCTACTCATCCACCTCACCCAAACATAATCAAAAAATGGATCAGTGTTCGAGATCTCGACGACCTCTTTGCAAAACACGGCAAACAGGAAGGAGGAAAAAAACTCTTAGATCTCGACGGACTCGGATACGGCAAACTTCTTGGCGGAGGGCAACTAAAGACTGCCTATTCTGTTAAAGTCGGGCAGTACACAGCATCCGCAGAAGAAAAGATCAAAAAGGCTGGGGGAGAGGTGTTAGCTGTTGAGTGAAAGTACAGCAACAGGACTAATCAAAAAAGTAGTTGAAAAAGCAGAGCCATACCTGGTTCAGGTTCCCAAACCAAAAAAGAAGCTATCGCTTCAAACTAGGCTGCTCTGGTGCGGGCTTGCGCTGCTTATCTACCAAATAATGGGACAAACACCGCTTTTTGGCGCGTCTGCACCCGAGTTCGACTTTTTGCAGTTTGCCAGAGTCATTTTTGCATCGCAGCAAGGAACGCTAGTTGAGCTAGGCATAGGACCAATAGTTACAGCCGGACTCTTGATGCAGTTGCTAAAAGGCTCTGAGATACTCAAGTTCGACTTTACAAAGCCGGACGAACGAGGAGTGTTCCAGACTGCAACAAAACTTGTCACTTACATCGTAATCATAGTGGAGTCTATTGTCTATGCCATAGCAGTGTATGGGCCTGGCATATCAAACCCAACAGTGCTCTATGTGATAATAGGCCAGCTTATCTCAGCGTCAATAATAATCATGTTTCTAGACGAGCTCATCCAAAAGGGCTGGGGGCTAGGCAGTGGAATCAGCCTCTTTATCATGGCAGGAGTCGCACAACAAATCATGTGGAGCATATTCAGCCCGCTGCCAGCAGGTGACGGGGGTATGATCGGCGTCGCACCATATGTAGCACAATCCATCATGCAGGGCGATCTTATCAACACGTTCTTTAGGTCAAACCAGCTGCCTAGCATATTTGGCCTATTTATCACGGCCGGAATACTTTTGATCCTAGTCTATACCCAGGCAATCAAAGTAGAGATCCCAATAGTCTCGACAAAATACAGGGGGTTCTCTGCCACATACCCAATCAAGCTGATGTATGTCTCAAACATACCGGTCATCTTGGCATCGGCACTTACGGCAAATGCTATATTCATAGGTCAGATGCTTTGGGCAAACGTCAACCCGAGAAACAACAATCCATTGTTTAACATCTTGGCGCAGTTTGATCCCACGGCGCCGTCAACTCCGATAGGCGGTATAGTGTACTATATCACGCCTCCGAGGGGCCTTGATGCTGCAGCAGTGGATCCACTAAGAGCAGTGGCGTACGTTTTCTTTATGATAGGAATTGTAATTGTTTTTGGCAGGCTCTGGGTAGAGCTTGGTGGACTTTCTCCAAAAAGCGCCGCAAAAAGCCTCCTTGATGCAGATGTCCAAATACCTGGCTTTAGAAAATCAAACCAGCCAGTAGAGTCGCTCCTTGCCAAGTACATTCCGTCTGTGACCATAATTGGTTCTGCGATACTTGGCGCGCTGGCAGGTGTATCGGACGTCCTTGGAGTATTTGGGAGCGGCATAGGGATACTACTGATGGTGGACATTCTGATAAACTATTATCAACAGCTGATACGTGAACAAGTCGAAGTCGTCATGCCTCGTTTGGGTGCACTGCTTGGACGAAAGTAAAAAAGTCGTCATAGTCGGCATTGCCGGAGTCGGCAAAACGACACTGGTCTCAAAAATAGTCGAGATACTAAACAACAAGAAAAAAAGTGTCAGCGTTCACAGCTTTGGAACCGTGATGTTCGAGGAGGCAAAAAAAATTGGTATCATGAGCCGCGATGAGCTGCGGAAGCTCCCCGTAGAAAAACAAAGGGATCTGCAAAAAATGGCGGCAAAAAAGATCTCAAGCTTTGATCACAACGTAGTGATCATCGATACACATGCGTTCATCGCCACAAAGGAGGGATTCTACCCAGGCCTCCCATATGCAGTACTTGAGGAGATCCGCCCAGCAAACCTAATTGCGGTCTCTGCAAGGCCAGAGGAGATCTATAACAGAAGAATGAAGGACACCACTAGAGAACGTGACATAATATCGATTGAAAAGATCAAAAAAGAGCTTGCGGTCCAAGAGGCAATGGTCTCAAGCTGCGCAGTCCTGATTGGCTCGCCAATGAAGTCCATTCTCAACTCTGAAGGAAAGGTTGAAGAGGCAGCAAACGAGGTAATTAACGCAATAGGTCTTTGAGATGGAACCCGTCATAATCTTACAGTTTTTAGAGTCGATATTTCTGCAGGGAGACCTCTTTGGGATAAGTAAGGGGCCGCTCGGAAGCGCAGATCCTATAGTAAAGGGCATGGTGCCCTCGATGTTTGGGATTCTGGGATTTGCAATACTCCTAAACCTGTTCAATGCCGGCGTCCGCAAAAAGCTGGTCGACCAGGAAAAATTCCAGAGAATAATGAAAGAAACCAGAACATGGCAAAAAGAGAGAATGGCCGCATTCAGGGCAAAGGACTTGGAAAAACAGGCCGAGCTCAACAAAAAATCCGCATACATGACAAGGCTAAACCAAGAACTGATGCAGATGAACATGAGGCCTATGATGATCACATTCGTGCCGCTCATACTGATCTTCTACTTTGTGCTGCCGCCGCTGTTTTCCTATACTGTGGCACTATCGCCAATATCGCTAAATGTAATTCCAGGCGACTTTTTCCAGCTTACGTGCACGGCTGAAAAAATCGACGGAAAAATCTGTCACAATGTAAACGATGTCTACTTCTGGGCCTGGTACTTTTTGGCATCGATAGCATTTAGCGGAATAATAATGAAGCTCACCAAGACATCGATGGACATCACGTAGCTTTGCTAAAGTCAATAATTGTTTCAGGTCCTCCAGCTATCGGAAAGACTACTGTTTCTAAAGGTCTGGCAAAAGAGTTCGGTCTGCAATGCCTCAGCGGCGGCGACGTGCTAAAAGAACTGGCAAAAGAACAGGGATTCAAGACCGAAGGCGATGACTGGTGGGACACAAAAGATGGAATGAAATTTCTCAACCAAAGAAAGGACAACTACGAGTTTGACAAAAAAGTCGATGAGAAGCTAAAGGAGATCTTCCTCAAGGGCAACGTCGTAATAACAAGCTACACACTTCCATGGCTTGTCAAGGGCGGCATCAAGATCTGGCTTGCGGGCTCGCGCGAAAACAGCGCAAAAAGGATGCAGCTACGGGACAAAACAACACTGCAAGAATCGCTTGAGATAGTAAAAAAAAGATACGAAGAAAACAAGATATTATACAAGAAGCTTTACGGCTTTGACTTTGGCGTGGATCTATCGGTATTTGACATTATAATAAACACGGACGACCTTGACGCTCAAAAGGTCCTCGAGTCTGCAATATCTGCAGTAGGGAGGTTTCTTTGATGTTGCCGCAGCTGCAAAACCTGGTCGTAATAGACGAGGACATTACAAATGAAAAATACGGGGTATGCTACGACAAGCGTTCAATAGAGGGACTGCTAAACTACGGCCTCATTCTTCTTGACAAGCCGCCAGGACCTACTAGCCATGAGACCGTGGCCTGGGCAAAAAGAATACTACATCTTCCAAAAATCGGACACAGTGGAACACTGGATCCGCAGGTCTCAGGTGTTTTGCCGCTAGGCCTTGGAGAGGCGACAAAGGCACTGGGGGTACTACTGCTTGGCCCAAAGGAATACTATGGACTGGGACGGTTACATTCCTTGCCAAGTGAAGAAAAGCTAAAAAGCGTTCTGAAAATGTTTACCGGCGAAATCTATCAAAAGCCGCCGCAACGCTCCGCCGTCCTGCGACAGACAAGGACAAGAACCGTCTACGAACTAGAAGTAGTAGAACAAAAAGAAAGATTGTTGCTGCTGCGGGTTCTGTGCGAGGCTGGAACATACATACGAAAACTATACTATGATATCGGCGAGATACTGGGGCCTGGCGCCACCATGATAGAGCTCCGTCGTACCCGCGTGCACCAGTTCGACGAAAACCAAAAAAAACTTGTAACACTACATGAGCTTGCAGACGCATATGCAGAATGGAAGGAAAAAAACGACAGCTCCAAACTTTACAAACTAATCATGCCGATAGAATTCGCCCTTTCCGAAATAAAATCAGTCGTAATACGTGACTCGGCAGTAGACGCACTATGCCATGGGGCACAGCTTGCGATTCCAGGAATTCTGAAAATTTCGCCGGGGATCTCAAAAGGAGACCTGGTGGGCATCTACACCCAAAAAGGCGAAATCGTGGCGCTGGCAGAGGCATTAATGTCCGAATCTGAAATCAAGGATGCAACAAATGGATATGCATTTCAGACAAACCGGATAATCATGGCGCCAGGCACCTATCCGAAGAGCTGGCGCTCAAGGGAAACTAGAGCAACTAGTGTCCAATGATTCCAAAGGGTCTTTTGATTGCAGTCGCCACAGGAGTGGCAGCGGGGGCAATAACTGGAGTGTACCTCCAGAACCTGAACTCGCAAAACATTGTCTCCGTCGACGGCTCGTCGATTTCCATACACATAGAAAAACAAGACCACGAGCTTGGCCAACCAGTCGCCATCCAAATAATCAACTCGGGGACCACCGAGCTTAGGTTTTCAGACGAGCTGCCCAGCATACGGATCCGGGCACTGGACGGGACTGTCTTTTTTTCCACCTCATTTGACGGCGTAAAACTGCTGCCTGGCCAAAAACACCTCTTTGAGTGGAACCAGCAGAAAAACGACAACTCGAAAATAATAGAGGGACGCTATGTTGTGGAATCATTTGCATATGACCAAAACAACCAAAAAGTAAGCGACAGCATCACACTAAACGTCCTCAGGTAGGAAAATTTAAAACGAGTTCGACGAAACCAAAGTTGGTCTTGGCAAAAAAAATCAAAGTGGGTCTGGTCGGAATAGGCAACTGCTTTTCAGGCCTTATCCAGGGAATCGAATACTATCGAAGGAACCCAAAGCAAAAAGTAATCGGAATAATGCACGAAAAAATAGGCTCTTACTCTATTCATGATCTGGACTTTGTGGCGGGATTTGATGTCGGGGCAAACAAGGTCGGAAAATCCATCAACGAGGCAATCTACGCATACCCAAACATGGTCGAATGGGTACCAAAAAAACAGATGCCAAAGACAAAATCACTAGTCTATGAGAGCCCTGCACTCGACGGGGTCGGGATCTGGGTGGAAAACAGAGTCAAGCCGATAACGAGCAAAAAGTCAAAAGAACAGATAACAAAGGACATCAAAAAGACAATTGAGAAAACCGGTGCCGAGGTGATAGTGTCATATCTGCCAGTCGGCTCTGAGCGGGCGACCCAGTACTGGGCCCAGACATGTCTTGACAACGACGTGGCGTTTGTTAACTGCATCCCGTCGTTTATAGCCTCAAACGGAAAATGGGGGCAAAAGTTTGCAGCAAAAAAACTTCCGGTAATCGGAGACGACATCAAGGGCCAGGTAGGGGCCACCATAGTACACCGAACACTTGCAAGGCTTTGTGACGACCGCGGAACAAAAATAGAAAAAACCTATCAGATTAATGTCGGCGGAAACACCGACTTTTTGAACATGAAAGAGCAAGAAAGGCTGGTCAGCAAAAGAATCTCAAAAACAGAAAGTGTCCAGAGCCAGCTTTCACAAAGGCTTGCAGACGACCAGATCTACGTGGGGCCGTCTGACTTTATTCCATTTCTTGGAAACACGAAGCTGATGTTCATGAGAATCGAGGGAAGGCAGTGGGCAAACATCCCATACAACATGGAAGTCAGACTCGAAGTTGACGACAAGGCAAACTCTGCAGGTATTGTAATAGACGCGATACGTCTTGCAAAATTGGCACTGGAAAGAAAGATGGGCGGGCCAATCATTCCGGCCTGTGCGTATCTGATGAAGCATCCGCCAAAACAGATGAGCGATCCGCAAGCAAAGATAGAACTAGAAAAATTCATCAAAAATTAATTTCTGCAATTCTAAAAACACGTATTATATATTCAGAATTTTGTAGTGTGTTTGTCCAAAGGACAAGTGCCGGGGTCGCCTAGCCTGGTAGGGCGCGCGCCTGGAAATTCAAAAAACCACAAAGCGCGTACTCGTAAGGGTCCGAGAGTTCAAATCTCTCTCCCGGCGCCTTTTTCATAATCAATTAATGGTTCTGCACCGGTTGTTATGTGATGCAGAAATTTGATTTTGCGATAATCGGAGGTGGGATACTTGGGACGACGATTTCTTACTGGCTTTCCACACTTTACGATCTTAGGGTCTGCGTCGCTGAAAAGGAGGATGATGTTGCAAAACACGCAAGCGGAAAAAACACGGGCGTAGTCCACTCGCCATTCTATCTCGATCCGCAAAAAAAGAAGGCAATGGCAAAGGCAGCGCTCATCTCGCATGACTTGTGGGAAGATCTTGCAAAATCCAGAAACATTCCGTGGAAAAAATGTGGGACGATCGAAGTGGCACTAGATGAAAAACAGCACCACACCTTGGAAAAATACGTAAAATGGGGAAACCAAAACGGAATTCCGGAAACCGATCTGGAACTGCTTGACGCAGAACAAATATCAAAAAAAGAGCCCAACATCCGATGCCATTCCGGCCTTCATTGTCGCCGCGATGCCTCAACAGATTATGGTGCCTTCACAAAAGAGATCCAGAAAATATCGGAAAACCAGGGAGTAAAGTTCCTCTTCAACCACAAAGTAGGCCAAATCAAAAACCAGGCCGATGCTATACAGATACAATTCGACGAAAAACCTAGTATTGAGTGCGAATTTCTGATTAACTGCGCGGGAGGACATGCACTGGGCCTGGCGAAAAAAATGGGCCTGGCACATGACTACTCCGCACTACACTTTAGGGGCGAATACTGGATAGCTGACGCAAAATGTGCCGACTTGGTAAACACAAACATCTACTCCGTGGCAAAATTCACAAATTTTCCGTTTTTGGATCCACACTGGATAAAGCGCGCAAATGGCCAAACCGAGATAGGACCAAACGCAGTCCCAGTTGCAGACCATGAGATGTATACAGGATATGTGGGAAGCGTGCCAAAAACACTTTCAAAACTAAAAGAGATCCTAAGTGGAAGCTCCCGAAGACTCTTGGTCAACCCGGAGTTTTTGTCACTTGTCTCAAAAGAATGGAAGAGCTCGCTCTCAAAGACGGCAATGGTAAACCGCGTAAAGCAGTTCATCCCGCAAATCAAACCGTCGAATTTTACAAAACGCGGAACCGCAGGAATACGCAGTCCAGTAATAACAAAAAAAGGCGAGTTCCTATCCGATGTTCTGGAGCTGCAGACACAAAACTCGTTTCACATCATCAACTACAACTCCCCAGGCGCGACAGGTGCGCCGGCATACTCTGCATTTATAGTTGAAAAGCTGGCTGGTCTTGGAGTCTTAAGACCTCACAAAAAAACGGCCGGCATGTGGGATTTTGAAAAAATAATAAAGCAAAAACCCGACTAATTAATATTGATTCGTTAGGCTCAAAAATCATTGCTGCCAGTTAGGTGTTCTGTAAAACAACAAGGCCGTATGTGCCAAAATCCGCCAGAGTTTGTAATATCGGTAGTAGCCGACTCGGGCGAATACATGATTGGGGTTACATGCAAGCACCACAAGAACGACCTCTCTGCAAGGCTCGAGACGCTACAAAAAGAAGAAAAAATACCAAACGGCAAAATCAACTTCGTGCAGCTAAAGGCAGTGGGAACCGACTGCATCAAGGGAAACCCAGACGACCTCATCCAACTCTAAATAGAATAAACCATCTTCTTTTTCTGAAGGCCCAAAACGAGGTTCTGCACTGCTATCTCTGCCATCTTGCTTCGTGTCTCGGCAGTAGAGCTTCCTATGTGTGGTGTCATGACAACGTTTTCCATTTTTACAAACGGGTGCTTGTTTCCAATCGGTTCCTTTTCAAACACATCGAGTCCTGCGCCAGCAATCAGATTTTTCCTTAGTGCAACTACGAGGTCTTTTTCGTTAATTATTTTGCCCCTTGCGGTGTTTATCAAAAATGCGGTCTTTTTCATTTTTCTAAAAACGCTCAGGTTGAAAAGGCCATCAGTTTCCTTTTTGTATGGCGCATGAATGGATAGAACGTCGCTTGTTCTGATCAGACGGTCAAAGCTAACGTGGCTTGCGTGGAGTTTTCTCTCCAAGCTCATAGGCAACCTTGTCCTGCTGTGATATATGACATTCATTCCAAAGGCACGCGCCCTTTTTGCCACCGCCTGTCCTATCCGACCCATCCCAAAAATCCCAAGCGTCTTTTTTTCTAGGTCAAAGCCGACATAATCGTACGCACCAAAAATAACCCTCCATCTTCCGGCCCGAATTAGCCTGTCTCCCTGTGTGAGCCGGCGCATCAGATCCAGTATCAGCGCCATTGTCAGGTCCGCAGTTGCGTCTGTAAGGACTCTTGGCGTGTATCCTATTCTAATTCCAAGCTGCTTTGCCGCATTGACATCTATGTGATCATAGCCGACACTATAGGTGCTGATGACTTTGAGTTTTTTTGCGTTCCGTAATACCTCGCCGTCTATTTTGTCATAAGGAAAGCAGATGAGGCCGTCCGCATTTTTTATCTTGTGAATCAGCTCATCTTTTGGCATTGGGATCTTTCCAGAATAGACAAAGACGTCGTATCTTTTTTGCAGCTCATCTAGAGCAAAATCGTGCAGCCTTCGTGTAAGCAAAATTCTTAGTTTGATCACTTTATGCGACAATCTCTTAGAATCTTTATAAGAATTGTTGTTCGTACTAGGATAACTTTGAAGAAAAAGAAGGAAGACATCGAAGAGTTCGCAATATGTGTGGACTGCGGAAACGCAATCGAAAAATGCGTTTGTGTCTGTCCTTATTGCGGAGAGCGCGACAAATGCGAGTGTGCTCTTTTTGAGGCCGCGACTGGCGGCTAGTGCACGGACATGATTTTAATAATCAATACCTGGTAGGGAATTCATGACTGTTGACATCAGCTGGTTGGTTGGAGGTCCACAGGGGAGCGGCGTCGATTCAGGTGCAAACATTTTCTCTCGCGCATGCGCCTCTCTTGGTTACAACATTTTTGGCAAAAGGGAGTTTTATTCCAACATAAAAGGCGAGCACAGCTATTTCGTAGTAAGAGTTTCTGACAAGACCATCCGCTCAAATCTAAACGACGTGACTGTGATGACAGCTTTTGACGCTGAGACAATATTTCGACATTACTCCGAGGTGGCAAAGGGAGGAGCAATAATCTATGACTCTGATATTTCCACAACCAAGGTAGATGAGGTTCATACCATCGATGCATATTTCAAAGCAAGACTTGTTGCAGATCTTGCATCGAAGAGCAAAAAGCCAATAATTCAGGACGTGTTGGAGCTGGCGCAGGAAAACGGCGTGAGGCTCTGCCCAATTTCGTTTAAGGAAATACTCTCAAAGATGGCAGAAGAGACAAACAACCCTCGCCTAAAGGGAATGACTCGAATGTATAATGTACTAGGGGTTTCGTTTTCGCTTGGCTTGCTAAGAATGCCTGCAAAAACATTGCTGGAATCGGTTGATGCAATTTTTGCAAAAAAACAGGCCATTGCAGACATTAACAAAAATGCAGCAAACTATGCATATAATTACGCCACTGCAAAATTTACCGACTTTGGATTCTCGTTAAACAAAACTAACAAAAAGCCCAACACAATTTTGATTCAGGGATACTATGGAACTGCGCTAGGAAAGATGGCATGCGGATGCCGATTCCAGCCTTACTATCCAATCACCCCCGCATCAGACGAAAGCATGTTTTTGGAATCAAACGAAACGTTTGACGTAGAAAACAACAGGCCTGGCTCCGTACTCGTGGTGCAGACAGAAGACGAGATGTCTGCAATAGGGATGACAATCGGCGGTGCACTCACTGGCACAAGAACTGCCACATGCACATCAGGTCCGGGCTTTTCACTCATGGCAGAAGCGCTTGGCTGGGCTGGAATGAACGAGGTTCCAATTGTGATTACCAACTATCAAAGAAGCGGCCCGTCAACGGGATTGCCGACAAGACACGGCCAAGACGATCTTTTGTTTGCGATTCACGCAGGACACGGTGAATTCCCAAGAATTGTCTATGCGTCTGGCGACGTGGAGGAAAGTTTCTACGATACTGCGAGATGCTTCAATTATGCGGAAGTCTACCAGCTGCCGGTCATACACCTGATGGACAAGTTCCTTGCAAGCTCGGTAATCACATGCGACGTATTTGATACAAACAAAATCACCATCAACCGAGGAAAACTACTTGAAAAAGTTCAAGGGCAATACAAGAGGTTTGAGCTGACAGACGACAACATCTCGCCAAGATCAAGGCTGGGCCTTGAAAACGGCGTGTTCTGGAACACGGGGGACGAAAGCGACGAATACGGACACATCACAGAAGATCCAGATATTAGAGTAAAGATGATGGACAAGCGCAACTCAAAGCTTGACTATGCATTAAAGACTATTCCAAAAGAGGAACAGGCAGTTTCGCTTGGTGAGGGAGAAACATGCGTCATAAGCTGGGGTTCACCAAAGGGCCCAATACTTGATGCCCTTGAGATGCTAAGACAGGAAAACATCAAAATCGGCTTTGTCCAGGTGAAACTATTGCATCCGTTTCCAGCAGAACATGTCAAATACCTGCTAAAGGATGCAAAGACTCTAGTCGACATAGAGTCAAACCAGACAGGCCAGCTTGGCCAGCTCCTAAAACAAAACTTGGAACGCGGGCCTGACTATTACATCTTGAAATATACGGGAAGAGCGATGACTTCTACTGAGGTATGTGAATCTCTAAAAAAGATAATAGAAAAGAAATCGCAGAAAAGAACGGTGTTGACACATGGGGCTTAGCGACTACAAGACCGACGTACACAATGATTGGTGTCCTGGCTGCGTTCTCCCTGATACTCTGATTCACTGTAATCCATCAGTAAAGCAAATACAACAAGTCAGTGAGGGAGAGCGAGTTCTTGGAAGCGATGGACTCTACCACAAAGTGCACCAGATCATAACGCACATTCACAGGGGTAAACTGTACAAGCTTGTCACAAAGTGCTTTGGAACAACATATCTTACAGATGAGCACCCAGTTTTGATAGTAAAGCGCGAACATCCAAAACCACACAACAAAAAATTTGATGCTGTATGGACGCGGGCAGACCAGATTGAAGCAAAAGACTATGTCGTTTACCCTATTCAAAAAGAACAAGTCGATAGGGAATACATCGAAGTTGATTATCAATTAAGAAAAAAAGACACCACCTGCAAGCCCCTGCCAAAAAAAATTCCATTAAACGATGCTGTTCTCAGACTGATGGGATACTACATAGCGGAAGGACACACAGATGACGGGCAAATCAGTTTCACTTTTAATTCCAAACAAGTCGAGTTTTTAAATGATGTTGAGAACGTCATGTTTGAAACGTTTGGTCTGATAGGAACCGAGTGCACGAAAAGAAACGCGACCACAATTTCGTTTAGATCAGCACCACTTGGACAAATATTCATGGATTGGTTTGGCCATGGGTCAAAAAACAAGAAAATACCACATTTTGCAATGCTTCTGCCAACACACAAGCAAAAAGAACTAATCAAAGGATTGTGGCGTGGCGACGGCTGGTTAGGCATGAAGCAGGTACGTGGCAACCTCAAAACGACATCCAAGATTCTATCTGAACAGCTAAAGACTTTATTGCTGAGGCAAGGCGTCGTGCCAATAATTTCTGTTGACAAGGCATACGGCGTTTACAAGGAATCGTATTCGATTCAGGTTGTGAACGACCGTGATTTTGCTATATTGTGCAAAATAATGGATGAAAAAACGACGCAAAAAAACCACACTGGAAAATCACAATCCTCAATTGTTACACCAGATTATGTCTTGATTCCAGTGAGAAAAATTGAAAGCTTTGACTACGACGGCCCAGTGTACAACTTGGAAGTGGACGATGTCAGCTCATACGTGAGCGAAAACGCGATTTTGCATAATTGCGGCGATTTCGGCATCGTCAATGCCTTACAAATGGCGTTATCCGAAATGCAAGTCCCAAGACACAAATCGGCGATATTTTCCGGAATTGGCTGTTCTGGAAAAACATCGCACTTCATCAACGCGTACGGCGTCCACACCTTACACGGAAGAGTTTTGACATTTGCGCAGGGCGCCAAGCTCGCAAATCCCGACATGACTATAGTTGCAGTTGGAGGGGACGGTGACGGCCTTGGAATAGGAGCAGGACATTTCGTGGCGGCGGGGAGAAGAAATCTCGACATTACCTACCTGATATTTAACAATGGAGTATATGGCCTAACAAAAGGGCAGGCCTCGCCAACGCTTAGGCTCGGAGAAAAAACAAAATCACTCCCATCTCCAAATACAAACTATAACGTAAACCCAATAGGACTTGCAATAGCAAGCGGGTTTACCTTTGTTGCAAGGGCATACGCATATGACGTGCGGCACCTAAAGGACATAATAATTGCGGCAGTAAAACACAAAGGTCTCTCGTTTGTGGATGTTTTGCAGCCATGTCCTACATACAACGATATCAACACGCGCGACTGGTATTCTGGAATGGACCAGATCGACGAAATTACAAAGCAGCCAAGGCCGCGAATATACAAGCTCGATGATATCAACTACGATCCCGTGGTCCACTACGACGAAGAAGCGGAGTTGAATGAAAAGATGACTCAAGCCCTCATAAAATCACTCGAATGGGACACAAAAATCCCCGTAGGCATATTCTACAAAAACGAGATCATAAGCCCATACGATAAAAGAATACAAGACAAGATACCAAACTATATTGAAAACCCGCCTGCCGCGCAGGCCATCTCTGAAAAAGGCAGGGCAATAACTGATTTATCAAAGATTTTAGATTCCCTGTCCGTCTAGAATATGGGTGTGTATAAAATGGATATTAGAAACATACATGGAAGGTTATTCTATTGAATCTGACGGAGGCAAACAAAATATTCCGCAAGTCCCTGATTAAGGGTTATTTTGAGCCATACCTACTCAATCTGGATTTTTCCAAGTCGAACATCAAGCACCCGACCATCCAAGACGACGGCCTGATGCAGTCAAGCCTTTTGCACATCTTCTTTGATGTGGAGACTGGAGCCGACTATCCTGACGGCGACGAGTGGTTCATTGCAGAATTTTTGTTTCCATATAATATCAAGATCCCCGATTCCATCAAGGGGCCAGATTACTTTACGGCACTTTCGCTAAGCGGCGGCAAAAACTTTTGGCACCACCGCGAGCTCGTCCGTTTCAAGTACGGCAAATCAAAAAAGCTCGAAGAATCGCTGGAATTCATAGACACAAAATACAAGGAGCTGCACGCCCTTGTCGAGCCGCTCGAAAAAGACATCAAATAACTTGCTTCCAAATGTTGTTGACTAGCACGAACCTCTTGTCCTTTGCAAACAATGTGTGCATTTTCCATTTTCTTGTCTCTACATCGAACTTGTAGAGGATCTTTGTTATTTCGGGCGGGGTATTTTCTGTATTGAGATGGAACGGCAACAGCTCTATGACAAAGTCCAGCTTCTCAAGTGCGTTGTCAAACCAGCTCTTCTCACGCACGTCTAGGGTAAAGCCAATTCCCGGCATGCCAATAAAATCAATGTCGATTTTGAGAGCCTTGTCGCTGCCACGTCGCCTCTTCATCTCCTTGAAAATGAACTTGACTTTGTCCCATCTTTGATATTCGAACCATTTGAAAAACTCCTCGCTGAACTCTAGCGGAATCGACAAGCTAAGAACGCTGACAAAATTTGGGTCCGGCTCTTCCAGCTGGATCTGCTCGACTCGGAACCTGTCTGCAAACAGCTCGTAAATAACCTCAATTTCCCACGGCGATACGCCAAAGTACTGCACCGACGTGGTAAGATAGTTGCTCAACAACCAATATGGATGAAAAATTGTAATTAAAGTTTCGAGACTAGATGGTGTTAAGATACTTCCACAAATAAAACACTCCGACGGTTCCTATGAAGAACAACATCGGCTTCCACGCAAAAACTGGAATGCTTGGAGTAGTCAGCCTTATCTTATAATTGTCAAATACGGTGTGCACATAATTTTTTACCTTATCGCTCCAGATCTGGTACTCGATTTTGTGCTTTTTTAGCATAGCCTCTACTTCGTAAATGACTGGTGTCCTCTGGCAGAAGAGGTGCTGCAGGTAGTCGCGAGAGACCTCGACTTCGGCCTGGATCATGACCAGACCCTTTTTCACATCAAACAACCTCAGGTGCATCTCCCACGGCTTTTTGAGCTTTAGCGAAAAGCCATGTCCTATTTGTGAGTCCTGTTTGTGCTCGAACTTGACTGCGGTGAACCCTTCTTTTTTTAGGATGCTGAGTATCTCCTCTACGGAATTTCTGACTATCACTGAAAGCTGCTCGACGCCCTTTGGGTCGACGTTTACGGTGTGTCTTTTTTTGCCGTCAAAGGAAACGGTCTTTGGGTACCTAGTCGAGTATTCCTGCATCATCAGCTGGAATTTCAGGTTGTTTTATTTAAATCAAGAGCGAAACGCTACTTGGCAAAACCGCGAATGTAGACGCACTGGTCTGACGATATTGCCATCTCATCTTGCCGTATCTTTCTTGTGGTGAGCCTTGCGCCGGAACCCCTTACGATTGCAATCGGCGTGGACTCGGAGCCCTCGCCCATCTGGTGGTTTGCAATTGAGGCCAAGTTGTCTGCAGTGGCCTTTAGTGTGACTTTGAGTGCGTTTCCATCAAGATCCTTTTGCCCTCTTATGTCATGGATCGGCTCGAGGCCTGCGCAGGCAATGGCAACGCCGGTAGTTCCTATTCTTGCAGGCATGAGCCTACTGTCGACAAGAATTATTCCTACGTGTATTCCAAAATCCAAAAAGATCTTGCGTCTCAGCTGCTCTGCTATCTGGTATGGCTCGTCTGGGTACAAAATGACTGCACCTTTTTTGACGTTTGACTTGTCGATTCCGGCGTTTGGCGCCAAGACATTGTCTGCAGATGTAAGTACAAAGCCCGTCACTCCACCAAAAACCCTGTCTGACTCGCGCAGTATTATCTCGGCAAACCGTGGATCAAGCTGATGTTTTTTTGACAATACTTTCGCATCGGAAGACGGCCTAATACCCTGCAGCTCAAGCAGCCGGTTTTTTGAGCTTGCAGCATACTTGCTTGATATCACAATCACATCGCCGCTTTGCAGTTCGACATCGCCAAGTGAGGAGACAAGACTGGAATACAGATCAAAGCCAGGATCTCTTTTTTGAACCTTGATTGGAATCACACTAAGCGACATTATACCGTGTACGTTTTTCGCATCTTTAACTCTTGGCAGCAAAGCTATTAATCTAAACCGGGGGATCCGTCTTCTGTGAACATTACAGAAAAGATTCTCGCACGAGCTTCGGGAAAGTCAAGGGTAGCGCCAGACGACATAATATTTGCAAACGTGGACAAGGCCATGATTCACGACGTCTCCGGACCCGGCGTCATAAAGGTATTTGAAAAGCTCAAAAAGGAAGGCATTAGCGTGGATAAGCTCTGGGATCCATCCAAAATCTGGGTGGCCGAGGATCACTTTGTGCCTTCCGCGGAAAAAATCTCTGCAGAAAACATTGTCAAATTATCGAAATTCACCAAAGAGTACGGAATAGAAAAACACTTCAAGTATGGGATGGGGCAGTACGGAATCTGCCACACCCTATCGCACGAAGAAGCGCTGGTGCTGCCAGGCGAAGTCTATGTGGGCGGCGACTCACACACGAACACGACAGGCGCACTTGGCGCCTTTGCGTGCGGCCTCGGCCACACCGACGTTGCATATGTCTTGCTCAACGGAAAGATCTGGTTCAAGGTTCCCCAGACCCTTTACTTTAAGATTAATGGAAAACTGCCGCTTGGGGTGATGTCAAAGGACGTCATCCTAAAGATAATTGGCGATATTGGAAACGACGGGGCGGCATATGCCGCAATGGAGTTCGGGGGCAGCGGCGTGTCTGCAATGTCCGTCGAATCAAGGCTTACACTCTGCAACATGACTACGGAGGCCGGAGCAAAAAACGGAATAATCGAGCCGGACCAGAAAACCTTTGACTATCTGGCAGAGCGCGGAGCCGCGGACTATTCTCCAGTACATGGAGACAAGGACGCAAGCTATGCCAAGGTCTACGAGTACGAAGCGTCGGAGCTAGAGCCAATAGTAGCAAAACCATATTCCCCAGAAAACATTGCACCAGTAGGTGATGTGGCTGGCATACCGCTGGACAAATCCTACATCGGATCCTGCACGGGAGCAAAATATGAGGATCTTGAGGCAGCAGCTGGAGTGCTGATGGGAAGGAAGGTAAAGATTAGAACCGAGGTGTTGCCGGCGTCCATATCGATATACAAAAGAGCGATGGAAAAAGGCCTCATCAAAATATTTCTTGATGCGGGAGCCACTGTAGGCCCGCCTACCTGCGGTGCCTGCTGCGGTGCACACATGGGGGTCTTGGCAAAAGACGAAGTCTGCATAAGCACAACCAATAGAAACTTTCCTGGAAGAATGGGACATGTAGAGTCAAAGACATACCTGGCATCGCCACTTGTAGCTGCCGCGTCCGCAGTGACCGGTAAAATAACTGATCCGAGGGATTTGTGATGGCAGGCAAGGCGATCAAGTACGAGCGTGACAACATCGATACAGATGTCATTTTGCCTGGTACCTATCTGAAGCTGCACGACTATGATGAAATTGCAAAGCACGCAATGGAGGGAATCGATCCAAACTTTCATGCGCGCGTCAAAAAGGGTGATTTCATAGTTGCCGGAAAGAACTTTGGCTGCGGTTCCTCACGCGAGCACGCACCAATTGCGTTGTCGCACTGCGGCATCAAAGGAGTTCTGGCACTATCCTTTGCAAGAATATTCTACAGGAATTCGGTGGATGGGGCGTTTCTTTTGCCAATCGAGATAGAGGAAGAAACGTACAAGAAGATCTCAGACGGCGACGAACTTGAGATAAACACGGAAAAAAATGAAATAAAAAACCTCACAAAAAACGAGGTTTATCCCATGAAGCCGTTCTCCGAAATCGTATCAAAGATAATTGCCGCCGGCGGCCTCTTCAAGTACAAACCTGAGTAGATCTGCAAAATGACTGAGATAAAGTGTGCTGACTGTGGATGCCTGCCGTCAGAGTGCAGGAGCAGCAAATCCGCAAAAGGTTGCCCAAACTGCACCTTGGACGAATGCTGCTGTTTTGCATTTCTGCGATAAAATTCCGGCAAAAAACCGACTCACACATTCTTACAATTTTATAATGAGTGTTTGATAGACTTAGCGTAAATGGGAAAAACACTCTTTGAAAAAATCTGGGACAACCACAAAGTGGCAGAAATAGACGGAAGGACGTTAATCTACATAGACCGACACATGGTGCATGAGGTCACATCGCCGCAGGCATTTGAGGGGCTGCGGATAAACAAAAGAAAGGTGCGAAGACCAGACCTTACATTTGCCACCATGGACCACAACGTGCCTACAAACAACCGCTCACTACCAATAGTTGATCAGGTCTCTGCAACACAGATCAAAGCCCTTGAGCAAAACTGCAAAGAATTTGGAATCCCATTGTTTGGACTCGACAGCCCGTACCAGGGCATAGTTCATGTGATCGGCCCAGAGCTTGGGATAACGCTTCCTGGAATTACGATGGTCTGCGGTGACTCTCATACATCGACGCACGGCGCATTTGGAGCATTTGCCCTTGGCATAGGCACAAGCGACGTCGAGCATGTGCTTGCCACCCAGTGTCTGGTGCTTGACAAGCCCAAGACTTTTGAGATACGAGTCGACGGAGCAAGAAAAAACACACACGCAATTACTGCAAAGGACATCATACTTTCAATAATAAAAAAAATCGGCACCGGCGGCGGAAACGGTACCGTCATAGAATACCGGGGCCAATCCATTTCGGATCTGTCAATGGAGGAGCGAATGACCATATGTAACATGTCAATTGAGGCCGGCGCGCGCGCAGGACTCATTGCGCCTGACCAGAAGACCTTTGACTATGTCAGGGGAAGAAAGTACACCCCAAAAAACTACGACGAGCTTGTCCAGGACTGGAAGGAAAACCTCAAAACAGACGCAGACGCAAAATTTGACAAGACATTTTCGATAAACGCCTCTGAAATAATACCGCAGGTCAGCTGGGGCACAAACCCCGCAATGACTGCGGATGTGACTGATGTCGTGCCAGATCCGGCAGACTTTGCAAAAGGCGATTCTAGCCAGGAAAGCGCGGCAAAAAAGGCACTAGAGTACATGGGACTAAAGGCTGGGACACCGATCACTGACATAAATCTGAACAGAGTCTTTATCGGCTCCTGCACCAACGCGCGGCTCCAGGACTTGATAGAGGCCGCAAGTATAATCAAGGGAAGGAAGGCCTCGCCCGACGTTAGGGCGATGGTGGTGCCTGGATCGCAACAAGTCAAAAAACAAGCCGAAGAACTCGGCCTCGACAAAATATTTAAGGAAGCAAACTTTGAGTGGCGCGAGTCGGGCTGCAGCATGTGCCTGGGAATGAACCCAGATATCTTGGCCAGGGGAGAGAGGTGCGCCAGCACATCGAACAGAAACTTTGAGGGGAGGCAGGGCTCTGGTGGCAGGACGCATCTGGTCAGCCCAATCATGGCGGCAGCGGCCGCAATCGCAGGACATTTTGTTGACGTCCGGGAATGGATATGATGGAAAAATTCGCACCCGTCTGTAGCATCGCTACCCCGCTTGACAGAGCAAACGTTGACACCGACCAAATCGTCCCAAAACAGTTCCTCAAGCTAGTCCAAAGAACCGGCTTTGGCAAGTTTCTCTTCTACGACTGGAAGTTCGAGCCGGACGGCAGGGCAAAAGACGACTTTGTGCTAAATGACCCAAAATACGCAAGTTCACACATTTTGATAACAGGTGAGAACTTTGGGTGCGGATCCTCAAGGGAGCACGCGGCGTGGGCACTAAAGGACTATGGCTTTGACGTGATAATTGCGCCGTCGTTTGCGGACATTTTTTACAACAACTGCTTCAAAAATGGAATACTACCCATTTTCCTGCCAAAAGACCAAGTCTCCGAAATAATGAAAACAAACTCGGTTATCAAAGTCGATCTGCAAAGACAAGAAATCCAGTACGACGGAAAATCAATCCAGTTCCAAATAGATCCAAGCCGAAAAAAGACGCTATTAGAAGGACTAGATGATATAGCAGTCACACTGCAGTATGCGGACAAAATCGCAAGCTACGAAAAAACCCACTAGCTCATCTGTCTGATTATCTTTTTTATGTCTTCGTCCTTTCGCTCAAGGACTGCAGGGGACTCTACGTCCACCCATGGCGTCCTTCCAAGGTCATAGGAGCTTACCAGGTTTTCTTTTGAGAGATTCTGCAGTATGTCATAGGAAAGGTTCTGGCTCTTTTTTCCTGATTTTTTTATCATGCCGAGTATCTTTCCGCTAAGGATGTAGATGCCTGTGCACTCAAAGTTCTGCATTTTTACGAGCGGCTTTTCAATGAACTGCAGAACTATTCCATCCTGTACCTTGGCAAAGCCCGTCTCTTCTTTTCTGTACTGCCTTGTTGCAATGCATGCGATGCTTTTTTTCTTGGAAAAATGCTCATACATTTTTTGCAGATCGAGGGCGCAGAGATTATCCGCAAACCACAACACAAACGGCTCATTTTTTATTTTGCCGTCAAGGTGCATCAAATCACCTGCAGTGCCGCTGGTAGAGTCCTGAACAAATCTTAACTGCTTTGAGCCCCCCGTTCCGAAATAGTGCCTAATCTGACCCCCGAGGCCCCTCAGATCCGTTACTATGATTATCTCCGATATCACCCTAAACGAGGAGATGTGCTTTACGATATAGCTGATCATTGGCTTGCCGTATATGGGTAACATGGCCTTTGGAAAGTATTCCGTAAACGGCCTCGCACGAGTACCTTTACCACCGGCTAAAATTACTGCCTTCATTTACCTGTATGACTTTTGTTTCCTTCTTCTTGCGCCGGGTCCGCCGAACTTCTTTGGTTCTTTTTGCCTTGCGTCGCCGGAAAGAAGGTGTTTGTCAAAATCATTGATTCTCTTTCTCAGATCGTTTCGTATCTGTTTTGTAAATGGGTGGTCCTTTGGCTCCTTTTTGGATTTGGTCCAACCAGTAAGTGCGCGTGAGATTGCCGTTGCAGCTGCATATGCTTGGCCCATAAACCCGCCTCCCCTGACTCGAACAGAAATATCGACTTTGTTTCTAAGATCTCCTGCAACCTCGAGCGGGCTGAGTATGACCTCGCGGGCTGTCTCTTGCTGGATCATCTCTGCTGGGGTATTGTTAATTCTGATTCGGCCTGAGCCTTTTGTGATGTAGACGTGAGCCTTTGACGTCTTTCTTGTTGCAAAATAAATCTCTGTCTTTGGGATCAATTCCATCCGACCTCTCTTGCCAAGTCTGCAATCGTGGTATAGTTTGCAGTAGGCCTTGTTATCTTTGCCTTCTCAAAGACGGTTCTTTCTGATGAGCCCAATCCGCTTGGGACTCCGATGTATGTGCGCAGGCGCTTGTATGCTGTCCAGCCTGACGGCTTTTTTCTTGGGAGCATACCACGTATCATCTTTGCAACTATCGTGTCGGGTCTTCTTGGGTGATAAGGACCGTGCTCTGGGTGAAGGATGCTTGCGATTGCAAGAAAGTCCTTGTAATTTTGCACAATGTTTTTTCTCCTTCCACTAATCATGATTTTCTCGCAGTTTACAATGGTCACGCGATTCCCCTGCAGGAGAAGCTTTGCCACGCTGGAACCGAGTCTTCCGGCCAGGTGGTTTGTTCCATCTACTATTATCTGCTGCTTATCCAATTATCTTCACACCCTTTCCGGTTGGGAATTTTGATATCAGCTCAGAATAATTGATTATCTTTCCTCCGGCTGCAAGAATCTTCTGGGCGGCCGAAGTTGAAATGGAAAATGAACAAAGCGTTACCTTGTGTGAAATGTTTCCAGTACCTAGAACCTTGCCTGGCACTACAATGACGTCGTTTTCCTTTGTTACATCATTTATTTTTTTTACATTGACTAGCCTTTGCGCGATTCCGGGCTTTTGAGCCATCTCTGCAAGTTTTTGCCAGATGGGGGCCTTGTTTTTGGCAGAGGCCGTCTT
This sequence comes from uncultured Candidatus Nitrosotenuis sp., assembly GCA_964542205.1. Classification (GTDB taxonomy): domain Archaea; phylum Thermoproteota; class Nitrososphaeria; order Nitrososphaerales; family Nitrosopumilaceae; genus Nitrosotenuis. Next base: position 13,222 of record CAZITM010000001.1, on the reverse strand, counting down.
TAGCTCCTTTACCATGGTTAAGACCAGCTGGTTAGTCATATTCATTGCCCTTTTGCGACCCAATATAAAATGTTAATTTACGAGTGACTCACGCTTTTAGTTCGGCAATTACAACCTTGAACTCTTCAAGCCTTTGGACAAGCTCGTCTACTCCGGATCTGATTATCTGCTCCGGACTCAGCGCTCCGGTCGACTCGACTGTCAAAATATGCTCGTCGGGCTTCTCAGTTGGGGTAAGAACCGAAATGTTGGCCGAGTTCCATTTTGCGTGGGTTGTTCCGCGGCCTAGCCTTGCATAGGCTTCTAGCTTTAGCTTTTGTCCTGGTGCAAGCTGTACTATTGGAATTTTGTCAGATATTGCCTTTACCGTTTCGTCCTCAGAACTTAACTCCCCTGACATTACGGTTCTAGTAGAATCGGTCTCACCAGAGTCTATTACGAACATGACCCGGCAGTTTGAGCATCCGGCGGCGCTTTTACATGCGCACTTGGATGGTTCGGCAAACCTCTTTAGATCCGTTTTGATTGGTATTAGCCCAAGTCTGTGGGCAATTCCCTCGTCTGACATTACTGACGAGTTCTCAATGATATCAACGGTGTCTATTGCGAATACCGGAACTCCGTTTAGGCAGATCCTCCTTAGGGCGTTTGCATACTGGAGAGGAACTCCCTTGAGCTTTACAGTAATGCGCTGTTTGTCTTGTGAAACTATTTCCAGAGAAGGCAACTGAGAAAAAATTTTCCAAGTCCCCATAAAAATCTAGCGTGGCTTCAATAGCACCTAAATAGCAATATGTCATTAAAACTCCTATGACCGACGTCACGGTAATACGACACTCTGTGGCTGGGGAAAAATTCGAGATTCTAGTCAAGCCGGATCCAGCCTTGGAGTACAAGCTAGGCAAAAGAAAGGACGTATCTACGGTTCTGGTATCTGATGAGGTCTATACCGATTCAGGAAAAGGAACAAGGGCGTCCACCGAAAAACTCCTCAAGGCATTTAACACGCAGGATCCGATGGCAATAATCGAGATAATTCTAAAAAAAGGAGACCTCAACCTGACCACAGAACAGCGCCGAAAAATGGTCTCGGAAAAAAGAAAGCAGATAATCGACTATATCGCAAAGACGTTTGTAGATCCGAGATCGCATCTGCCTCATCCGCCGATGCGAATAGAACAAGCCCTCGAGCAGGCCCGCGTCTCAATTGATCCATTCAAAAACACAGAAGAGCAGTCAAAGGACATAGTGGAAAAACTCCGCACAATAATCCCACTAAAATCAGAAAACCTCTTGCTTGAAATTGTTGTCCCGGCACAATATGCGGCCCAATCATATGCTGTCCTCAAATCTACTGGGACTCTGAAAAAAGAAGAATGGCAAAATAACGGCTCACTTAAAGCAATACTAGAAATACCTGCGGGAGCAAGGGCAAGCGTGATAGACAGACTCGGCTCCATAACAAAAGGAACCGCGACAGTGGAGATGGTCAAGTAATGGATGACGTTAAAAGAAAATACGTCATACCTGGAGATGTAATCACGACAGGCCCATACCGAGCCGAAGAGAACGTTCACCTTTTTGGAGATAAAATAATTGCTACGACCGTTGGAATTTCGGAAGTTTTTGACAGCGGCGTCAGAGTAATACCACTTACAGGAGTATATCTGCCTAGAATAGACGACTTTGTAATTGGAATTGTCAAATCACATACGTCCCTTTCATGGGAGCTTGACATAAACTCGTGTTATGCAGGCATCCTGCCGGCATCGGATGTTTTTGG
>CAZITM010000001.1:0-11429 GCA_964542205.1 uncultured Candidatus Nitrosotenuis sp. | reverse complement strand
TCTGACCTCGAGACTAAAGACAGGCGACCTGGTGGCCGCAAGAATTGCAAACTCTGACAGATCAAGAGATCCACTGCTTACGATAGGCGACAGGGACTTGGGAAAAATCGAGGAGGGCGAGCTCATTAAAATATCGCCATCAAAGGTTCCAAGGCTTATCGGCAAGCGCGGCTCGATGATCCAAACCATAGAAAATGCAACAAAGGCAATAATTACAATTGGACAAAATGGATATGTTGTTGTGTCGTCTGAGGATCCAGATGGATTATTAAAGGCTCTGGACGCCATCAAAATGGTCGAAGAACAAGCACATGTTCCAAATTTGACGGAAAAAATTCAAGAAATGTTAGGATCAAACAGTGAATAATAATGGGAGTGAAAAAGACAGATATCGTATTACTAGATGACAAAGGCATCCGCTGCGACGGAAGAAAAATCGACGAACCGCGAAGAATCATGATAAAGGCCGGCGTCCTAAAAAACGCAAACGGCTCTGCATACATCGAGTTTGGCGAAAACAAAATCCTTGCAGGGGTGTTTGGACCGCGTGACGTTCATCCAAAGCACTTGGCAAACACAGACAGGGGAATACTTCGCTGCAGATACCACATGCAACCGTACTCTGTTGGTGAAAGAAAAAATCCAGCACCATCAAGAAGAGAAATCGAGATCTCCAAAGTAATCAAAGAGGCCCTCGAGCCGGCAGTAATGCTAGAAAACTTTCCAAGAACAGTAGTGGATGTCTTCATAGAGATTCTCCAGGCAGACGGTGGTTCTAGGTGCGCGGCGCTGGACGCTGCGGCAGTGGCACTGGCTGATGCGGGGATCCCAATGAGGGATATGGTATCGGCATGCGCTGCAGGAAAGGTGGCAGACACAATAGTGCTAGATATCAACAACGAAGAGGACCAGGAAGGCCAGGCAGACATGCCTGTTGCATACATGCCGAACTTGGGCAAGGTAACTCTCGTACAGCTAGACGGAGTGCTGACGCCGCAGGAATATGAAAAATGTCTCGACACTGCAATTGGCGGCTGCAAACTGGTCTACGAGATCCAAAAAAATGCGCTGCGAGACAAGTTTTTCGGAGATGGCCCACAATGACCAGCTCAATACTCGATGTTCTAAAAAAGAAAAAAATAACTGCTCTTCTCAAGGACGGCCATAGAATAGATGGCCGTGCACTGGACGAGCCAAGACAACTGATCATCGATACCGGCGTCATTCCAAAGGCCGAAGGTTCTGCGCGGGTGCGACTTGGGGACACAGAAGTTGTGTGTGGAGTAAAAATCCAGCCTGACAAGCCATTTCCAGATCTGGGCGATAGGGGCATCTTCATCTGCACCGCAGAAATAATGCCGCTTGCCGACCCAAACGTAGAGACCGGACCGCCAACAGAAGAGGTAATCGAGCTTGCAAGGGTGGTGGACAGGGGAATCCGAGAAAGCGGCATGATTGACCTCACAAAACTCGTCCTGCAAAAAGACAAATCCGTAATAGGTCTCTTTGTTGACAATAGTGTGACTGATTATGATGGAAATCTCTTTGACGCGTGCTCTTATGCGTCGGTTGCAAGCATCCTTTCATGCAAGATACCAAAGTGGGAGATAAAAGACGATGTCCCAACAAAGGTGGACGGCCAAGTCATGGAGCCTCCAATTACGACCCTCCCAGTATCCGTAACCATGGGCAGAATCGGCGACCAGATAATCGTGGATCCAAACGCCGAAGAATGGAGCTGCATGGATGCCAGAATAACGATTACTACAAACTCTGCCGGTAACATATGCGCAATTCAAAAGGGAGGAAATGACGGCTTTACGCAGGAACAACTGATAAAGTGCGGTCAAATCTCGATTGCTACCGGAGCAAAAATAAGGGAGACCATAAAGAAGGTGGGTGGAAGTTAAATGCTCCAAAAAGGCGCGTCACTAAAAGGTCTAAGGCAAAAATACGGCATCAAGCACAGAAAAAAGTTCACCCAGGTGCACTCTATTCTCAAGTCAAAGAGAAAGTGCCCAGAGTGTGGCTCCTTAAAGTTTGGAAGAGAGGCAGTTGGAATCTGGAAGTGCAAAAAGTGCAACTTCAAGGTTGCCGGAACGGCATACGATGTCAGCCTTTAGCGCTGAAATCTCGGTTAGCACAAAGGAAAAGACAAAAGCGATTTTCGACTCGATAAGCGCAGACAACAAGTTTTATCCAGAAAACCCAACTAGGACACGAATATCTAGAAAAAAAAATACACTGCAAATTTCGATTGACTCTGCGGAGCTGCCGCACCTTCGGGCGAACATCAACTCTGTTTTGCGACTGATCCAGGCAAGTCATGACTCATTGGAATCAATAAAGATATAAGAAATTCAAATGGGATCTTCTGATATGTCACAAGGCCAACAAATCCCACCGTGGCTCCAGGAGCAACTCATGAAGCTCCAACAGTCACAGCAGAACCTGCAATCGATAATGGCACAAAAACAGCAGCTGGAACTGGAACAAATGGAATCCGAAAGGGCACTAGAGGAGCTGAAAAAGGCCTCGGACAGCGACGCAGTCTACAAACACGCGGGTTCCATCTTGATCAAGTCGACAAAGGCAGCACTCATTGCGGAGCTTGAGGAGAAAAAAGAGCTTTCCAACACAAGGAGCGCAGTTCTGGCAAAACAGGAAACTCGGCTAAAAGAAAGCATCAAGGAGCAAGAAGCAAAAATAAACGAAATGATACGGGGCTCTCAAAAACCAAACCCCCAATAATTATTAACGATAAACCCAAGTCTTAGTGAATGAAAATCGAAGATCTCAGAATCGTAGTAGATGAGCGCGAGAAAAAAAGCGGCATCCCAGACCTGTTGAGGGCAGTTGGAGTCAAGCTGGAGATAAAGACGCTCCCAATAGGCGACTATATTGTGGCGCCGGAAACGATAGTTGAAAGAAAAAGCGTATCTGATCTGATATCGTCGATATTTGACGGCAGGCTTTTTGATCAGTGTAGTAGGCTAAAGGAGAATTTTGCGCACCCAGTCATACTGATGGAGGGAAACGTCGACCAGATCGACCAAATCGTCGAAAACCCCCTTGTGTTTTACGGCGCCCTTGCGTCTGTCGCAATCGACTTTAAGATTCCAATAATTCCAACGCCGAGTGCCACCCACACCGCAAAGCTGCTGGTTTCGATGTGCTCAAGAAAAGAGTTCTCAAAGGGGCCGTTCCTAAAGAAAATTAAAAAATCCGACGACCTTGCGAGGCAGCAGCTCTCGGTTTTGTGCAGCCTGCCGGGAGTAGGCGAGAAGCTGGCAAAAAGAATGCTCGAAAGGTTTGGTTCACCGGCACGCACGCTCAACGCATCGTTTGCGGAGCTCTCAAAGGTCGAAGGGCTCGGGGAGGCGCGCGCCAAGAAAATTAAACAAATGCTTGAGCAACAAAGCAAGCTAAGAAAAAAATCAAACCAGAGCACGCTTGATTCACAGGAAAATGGGAAATGATCGTATCTTCTGAGTGGCTCAAAGAACGTCTTTACGATCCGTATGTGGTAATACTTGACACTAGGCCCAAAGTCTCCTACATATACGGCCATATCCCAAACTCTGTGTCGCTTGTAGTTGATCAGCTTATCAAAATAAACGAGCACGGCGCGCACCTGGCGCCAGACGAACGCGATGCAACAATTCTTCTTGGCGGACTTGGAATAGATGACACAAAAACCGTCATAGTGTGCGGGGAGGCCATGGATCCATCTGTAATGCGAGTGGCGTGGACGCTGGAATACCTGGGACACAAAAATGTCCGAATGCTTGATCTCGGCATAAGTGCCTGGCAGGTAGCCGGCAACCCGATAAGCAAGGCGCAAAAGAAACCACAGCCTACACAGTTTGTGCCAAAAATCCAGTCAAAAATAAGAATAGAATCCGACGCGCTCAGCGGCCTAATAGGAAAGGCAGTCATTCTGGACGCAAGGACGCCGCAGGAATATTTCGGAGGACACATCCCTGGCTCTACGCTCTTGCCGTTTACTGACGGAATAGGCCACGGCGGTCACATCCTTGACACAAAAGAGTCACTTTCTGCACTGTTTGCTCAAAAACAAATTCCGGCAGACAAGGAAATAATATGCTACTGCATGCACGGCCATAGAGCATCTTCGCTTTTCTACCAGCTAAAAATCGCCGGATACGAAAGAGTGCGGCTCTATGACGGCTCGTTTATTGATTGGTATTCAAAAAGACTCGCCCTGGAATAGTTTTCTTTTAAGATTGCTTCCACAAACAGGGCATGTCTGGGTGGCGGAGATCACTTTTTTGCAGGCCGGACAGTAATAGATCCATTTTCCAACTTTTTTTATTCCTCTAGTCATTATTGGCATGGCATCTAGGCCCATGTTTTTTGCCAGATTCGAGACTGCAAAGTCGTCAGTTATTAGCTGGCCTCCAAGCTGCAGCGCAAGCGCAACAGCAGAAATGTCTGCCTCTGACATTTTTTGAAAATCGCCTGTTTTTTTTGCATGTTCTACTACAAGATCAGTTTTTTCAGAGTCTGCATCGAGCACTCTTAGTCTTCCCGTATCGAGGAGCGTATCTAGCGCGCCGTGGCTCTGCTTGATGTGCCGTATTTCATCAAAAACAAGCGAGGTGGTGTACCCTTCCTCTGAGGATGCAAACGGCACTCCGGCATAGAATGCACTTGCATCATAAATTCTAGACACCAAGCTTGCTCATCTGTCTTAGCCCTTGTTTTTTGAGCCTAACGAAGACTACGCGCTTGCTGTGCTTTTTGATAATTATTGGCTCTTCAAAGTTTGCCGTTTTGATAACCTGGGCGTCCATTACAATATTAGTGTCGTGCGAGCAGATGACTTGGATCTTTTCGTCAGGTACTACTATTGAGGGAAGCTGTCGTAGCACTGCGGCAATGGGAGTTATGATCAAAATGTCGAGGCTCTCGTGCAGTATGGGGCCTCCAAAAGAAAACGAATGGCCTGTAGAGCCGCTTGGGGTAGATATCATGACTCCGTCCATCTTGTGTTTTACGACATCGTTTTGGAACTTGATCTCAAACTCGGCAGTCTTTGTCATGTTTTGCCTGTTGATGTAGATCTCGTTTAATGCAGGAGGGAACTCTTGGCCTCTGACGGAGGCGACAACCCGCGTCCTCTTGTCCATCCAGACTTTGTTTGCTTTTATCTCCCTGATCGCCAAATCGATTTTGTCCAGAGTTATCTCGGAGAGGATGCCCTTGTTTCCACCAACATTGATGGTAAGAACAGGAACCTCATTTACAAGGCTCCTACATGTTCGGAGAGTAGTGCCGTCCCCACCAAGGGTGACTGTCAGGTCAAGCTTCTTGTCCTTGAGGTCTTCGACAGACTCGACTTTCTTTGCGCCTTCCACAAAAACAGGCGCTATCGTAAAAACCTCAGACTTTCCGGCAAGAAATTTTTTTGCGACCTTTCTTGCCGCGTTTTCCGATTCTTCAGAACCAAATTTGCTTACTATTGCGACTCTATCTAGCTTCAACCATTCCTCTAGTATGGCTTTGTTTAAAAAATGTAGTTTTTTGCAATTATCAAACTATGGCGAGAAGACCTCTGAACTTGTCAGGCAGTGGTTCACGGCAAAAATTAATTAACCATACAAATTTTCTTAAATTGAAATGAGCTATGCACACCCAGAAGTTCTAGTGGACACGGAATGGGTGTCAAAGAATCCCCCCAACGACAATCTGAAAATAGTCGAAGTGGACTATGATCCTGAAAACGGATACCGAAAGGGACACATCAAAGGCGCAAGCCTGATCTGGTGGAAAAGAGACATCAACGATCCGGTCACAAGGGACATTGTAGACAAAAAACAGTTTGAGGCACTCATGTCAAAAAACGGAATCAAGCCAGATTCCGAGGTGATACTGTATGGCGATTTTAACAACTGGTTTGCGGCATTTGCGTTTTGGGTCTTCAAGTATTATGGTCACAAAAATGTCAAGATAATGAATGGCGGCAGAAAAAAATGGGAGATGGAAAAAAAGCCATACACCACAGAAGAGCCGCAGATATCTGCAACAAACTATATTGCACAACCTCCAGACGAGGGACTCCGGGCATACCTGTTTGATGTGAGGCGGGCGCTGAGCAGAAAGGAGGTGGCACTAGTCGATGTCAGATCACAAAAAGAGTTTACCGGCGAGATAACGGCACCACCGGAATATCCGATGGAGCATGCACAAAGGGGCGGACACATACCTGGGGCGCAAAACATCCCATGGGCCACTGCGGTAAATGATTCCGATGGCACTTTCAAGTCTGTTGCAGAACTGCAGCAAAACTACGTCCCAAAGGGGATAACCCCAGACAAGGACATTATTTGCTATTGCAGGATCGGCGAGAGATCGTCGCATTCGTGGTTTGTCCTAAAGTACCTGCTTGGATACCCACAAGTTAGAAACTATGACGGATCGTGGACCGAATGGGGCAATATGATAGGAAACCCAGTCGAAAAATAAATTGAGCTCAGAACCCACAATTCTAAAAAAAGGCTCGTTTTACATCATAAAGGAAGCGCCAGACCAGATAATACTGGAAGACAGAACAAAGCGCGGCCTAACCGTGAGGGAAAACTCACTTGACGAAAACCTGCGGGTTTCTGCAGACAAGGGGATGATCCATGACATGGACGGAATCGGGCACTGGGTTCCAATACGGTGGTATTTTCCAAAAAAAGACTATTCCTTTGAGCAGGTGGTAGTGCACGCGGAAAAGATGGAAAAAAAATACACAGAGCTTCGTGAGCTAACCTGCCCAGACGACGGCGATTAAAAAAGACTTTTAAATCATTTGAGCACAAAAACAGCGTATGTCGCTGTTACTAAAAGATAGAGTTTACACAGTCGAGTCCTCGACGGCAAAAAGGGGTGTCTATCCACTGCACGGATACAAGCTAGGACTGTACCGTTTGCCAATCAAACTCGAAGAGCAGGCGGAGATGAAATCCATCGTAGAAGGCCTCAAAAAGACATTTGTGATGGATACCTTTGCAGACAGGGTTTATGCCACCTACAACTGGACTGAGGAAAACATGCCTGACCCTGAGGCAGAGGGGTATGAAAAGGCAAACCTCTCCGTAACCGTAGAGATTGTGGCAGGCGAAGTGGTGGATATAATCTACCAAATTTTCCCGATTGAAAAGTTCGGCGACCCGCAGTGGGTAAAGGATTACCGCAAAAAGGCAGACTATTATGCAAAAATGGTAATTGACACAATTCTCAGAAACACGATTCTGGCAGACAAGATGATTGAGAGCCTAATCAAGACTGAAAAGCTAGACCAAGAAGCAGCAATCAAAAGGCTTGAAGAACTTACACCGCTTGCAAAAATCGTTCCAAACGCAAAACCAAAACCAAAGGTCGAAGCGACAGCAGGAACACCCGCAGCCGCGGCGCAAGAAACCGTTGAAATACCTGACGGCGCAAAACCTGGGCCAATCGACGTCGATTACAAATCACACCTGCCACCAAGCGCGCCATATGTCGTAGCCTCAAACAAAAACGTCATCAAGACATGGGGTAGAAAGGGAACCGACAATTCGATAATGGGCGTCTGGGGCGAGTTTGTCTCAGTTGATTTCGATATCTGTATAGCAGACGGTGCATGCATAGATGCATGTCCTGTCCAAGTATACGAATGGTTTGACACGCCGGGAAACCCAGCATCAGAGAAAAAGCCACTTATGGCACGAGAGCCTGACTGCATCTTCTGTCTAGCATGTGAGGGAGTATGTCCGCCACAAGCAATCAAGATCTTCCAGAGAAAATCCTAGAAGTCATAAATAGGTAGTAGCGGCTGAGAAGACAATGGCAGTAAACACATTCACCCAGTTTGTTTTTAACATCTTTATCGTTTCTGCAATACTGCTTACTGTGTATACCTTCAACTTTTACTACCTTGCGTTTTTGTCCCTCAGGAGAAAAGACAAGCACCCGGTTGCCTCGCTTGGAACGCCGTCGGTAACAATACAGCTGCCCATCTACAATGAAAAATACGTCGCGGCAAGACTCGTCGACGCAGTGTGTGCAATGGACTATCCAAAAGACAAAATGAAGATAATGGTACTTGATGACTCTGACGATGTCACAACAGACATACTGCACGAGCTGGTAAACCGGTACAAAAAGGACGGCTTTGACATCATTCACATAAGGCGCGGCACAAGAAACGGCTACAAGGCAGGCGCACTCAAATACGCGATGAATCTCACAAACACAGAATACGTCGCAATTTTCGATGCTGACTTTATACCTCAACCTTGGTTCCTAAAAAAGGCAATACCGTACTTTGCAAAACCAAACATCGGCTTGGTCCAGTGCAGGTGGGGGCACATAAATGAAAACTATTCCGCAATAACGCAGGCCCAGGCACTGAGCCTCGATTTTCATTTTCTAATAGAACAAAAGGCAAAGAGCAACTCAAAGATGTACATGAACTTTAACGGAACTGCCGGCATTTGGAAAAGAGACTGCATAGAGGACGCCGGCGGATGGCACACGTCTACACTGGTAGAAGACCTTGATCTCAGCTACAGGGCGCAGATGAATGGCTGGAAGTGCGTCTTTATCGAAGACATTGTGGTTGACGCCGAACTGCCGGTGCAGATGAACGCTGCAAAAAGGCAGCAGTTTAGGTGGGCAAAGGGCGCAATCCAGTGTGCAATAAAGCTGCTTGGCGACATTTTGGTAAAAAGAAAGATCCCATTTGAGGCAAAGATTCAGGCATTTGTGCAGCTTACAAGACACATAGGCTATCCGTTACTGCTTATCCAGTTTTTGGCACTGCCGATTCTTCTGGCGGCAAACATGAACCTGCACGTAATTCGTTTCATACCTGCACTTACAATTGCGACATATCTTGCGATGGGGCCGGTCGCATACCTAATTGTGATCTACAACCTGTGGGGTCAGGGCTGGAAACAAAAGGCAAAGATCCTACCGTTCCTTCTGATATATGCGGCAGGGCTCTCAGTCAATAACACCGTAGCTGTCTTTGACGGCATATTTGGGAAAAAGAACGAGTTTCTTAGGACCCCAAAATACGGGATAAGAAGCAAAGCCGACGACTGGCGCGATAAAGCATACAACTTGCCGTTTACAAAGACTACGCTTTTGGAGATCTTCTTTGGTATCTACGGACTGATAGGGATACTCGTTGCCATATTCTCAAAGAACCCCGTCTTTGCCCCGATAATTGCAATACCGACCATAGGGTTCTTCTATGTGTCGTACCTGAGCCTCTCGCATTCCAGATTTAAAAGAAATAAATCAAGCATCCAAAAAACAAAGGCAGAAAAGATGGCCGACGGTTACTATGGAGCTGCAATCACTGGCATGTTTGTAATAATTGCGTTTGGGGCGTACATGGCTTATACGGGATACCAGACCGACGTCTATCCACTTGATCTCTCGCGTGGCTACCTAGACAGAATCGCAACCAGCAACGACGCACAGTCCATTCTGGAGAATCTCCATAAAATAAAGGAAAGCCTTCCAAAGGAAGGAAACCCAGTGTGGATATTCCCTACGGACACTACCGACTTTAGACGAATACAAAAAGACATTGACTCCATGATAGCAAGCGTCGAGGGGGTAAGAAACGAACCAGTCAACTCTGAAACATTCAACACCACGATGCTCAACATCCACCATGCCGCAATGCAGATGAGGCAAAACCTGATGGACGCAACACCGTACATGTATGCAAGCTTTTCAAACATTGTGTTTAGCTCGATGTGGATTGCCGCAATCCTCGGAATCTTTGCAGTCCTCAAGAGGAAAAAGGACAAACTCAAGACGTACGACAAATCCGAAGACGTCTAGGCATAGCCGAACAAAACTAGGTAATTATGACATAACCAACTCATTAATAGTACGGTATAGTACGGTACAGCATGATACACTGCGAATACTGCCCAAAGCAGTTCGTCGAATCAAATAACGGCTTGACCGAAAAAATCCTTCACGAAATACTCCACGGGCCAGAACTGGTCAATGAGTAGAGACTTTCTTTTTTATTTATTTTAGCTCTAATGTTTTATTGCCCCTTGTCAGACCTAATACTAGTGCCAACAAGAAAACAGCCAAGACCACAAGGGGCAAAACACGAAGGGATCGGCCTGAGCAAGAAAGACTCGACTCTGCTGGTAAAAAAAATAGGCGCCGTTTCCGACTCTACAAAGACACTCTCAAAGGAAATCAAGTCGATGTCAAAAATCTTTGCCGACAACCAGAAGGTTCTCATATCTATGAAGGAAATGATCGACTCGCTGACCACCGCACTTGAGCACATCCAAAAACAATCAAAACAAATGAACATAATCGAAGAAGACAATCAAAAGCTGTTCGCTGGCCTAAACCAAGTTCGCTCACAAGCAAATCTGATTACTAAAATAAGCGAGCACGCAAACAGGCTCCAAGAGCAGGTAAACAAGATAATCCAGACTCAAAAGGAAAGCCCAGATCCAGATAGCATAATGAAGATAGTGTCGGATAGCAAGAGCTCGATTCAAAACAACACGCACATGATAATCAAAATAGCGCAAAGAATCGACGGCATAAAAGAAGACCTTGACAACATCTCATCAAAATCCGACAAGACAAAACTCGAGGCCGAAATAGCATCGCTAAAGCATGACCTTGCGGCAATAACTGCAGAAGGCGTCGCAAAAGCGGATACCGTATTGCACCTGCGAGGCGAAATCCAAAAACTCGAGGCCGAAATAGGCAAACTCGTCAAAAATGCCGAGGCCAACGCATTTGTCGGCGAGAGTCTCAAGTCTGTGCAGCTTGACATATCGTCATTTAAGGAAAATGTCTTTAACAAAACAAACACAATCGACCAAAAGATCTCCACAATTTCTGAAATGTTCAAAAGAACGGATGCATCACTGGCCGAATTTCACAAAAAGGCAGACAGCCTCGCTCAGAACATGGTAAACCTCCAAACAGTCACGAACAAGTCCTCAAGTCACAACACAAAGGAGGTCATCGCACTGCTCAAGCTCTCGGAATTCCAGTCAAACATACGAATCCTTTCAGAATCAAAATATGGCGAGCTAAAAGATATTGAAAAAATGGCAGAACAAACCGCATCGATTGTAAACCTCTTTGACTCGCTTGCGATAGAGACCGAGCAAAAAATCTCGCTTCCGCAGGAGGTCAGACAATGGGCCATATCCAAGATGCTGGATTCTGCTGACAAGTGGGAGATAAGGTTCTCAGATCTGTTTACGGTTCTTACCGACAAACTCGGAAAAGAAATGATAAAAGAAAATATCCGCCTCAACCAAGTACGTGATATCTTCGGGATTCGCGGAGTAGATGAGATGCGAAAAGAACTCGGCCTGCAAACCGCAAGCTAGAGTTTTGAAAAAGCAGTCAGATACCCCAGGTCTCTT